>NZ_JBFOCN010000026.1:0-3521 GCF_040907815.1 Aeromonas sp. s6 | reverse complement strand
ACATTCACTTCCCGCCCGTAGCGCTCCAACATCCTTCGCCAACCCAGATAATTTCTCAGATAGTGGGTCGCTACCCCATGGAACCGCTCCATCCACTCTTTCAACCGACGGTGATATCCGTTTACATGCTGGATATGGTACGCGCCAACCACACGCTCGCCTTGGCGATTGCGCACGACCTGATGGGTCACTCCCTGCGCTTTGCTGAAACTGGCATACACCCCGGCGCCGTCGCTACACAACACCGCATCTGACGAGACAAGGGGTGTCAAAACAGCTATCACCGTCTCGGCATTCATTTTCTCCAACTGAAAATCCGCATGGTGACCAGCCCGGTCCTGAACCACCATCACCGGGATGTAATCCGGCCCTGTGCCTCGGGTACGGCCTTTGCCCCCACGGTGGCGGGCCGGGCGGGGCAAACCACGTTGCCCTTTAAACGACTCCAAGAAGAAGGTCTCATCAACCTCGACGATACCCCCTTCCCGTGCCGCCTGGTGACTCGCCATGGCTTTCAGGAAGCGGTGACGCCACAAGAAGGCGGTGTTTTTACAGACTCCGCAGCGGACGGCAGCCTGTCGGACGGTCAGACCGTCGATGAGGGCCTGGGCGTAGTCTTCCCAGCATTGTGCCTTGCGAAGTCGAGCCAGAGGCGTCTTGGTGAGAACGGAACTGGTGCGTAGACACTGCTTGCAGCGATAACGACGCAGCCCTCGACTCCAACCCCAGGGAGCCAACTGCGTAGCCTCGGCCTGACAGTGAGGGCAACATCGACAAGCGGGGAGTTGAGCGGCCAGCGAGGTGATTGGGTGAGGGGTAGTGAGTTCATGTTGCGCGAGGCGACGCTGGCGCATGGTGAGCTGTGGAAAGAGAGACAGTAGATGTTGAAAGGCTTGGGTATCCATGATGGAGGCCCTCAGGGTGATGACCTACTTCAAGGTTAGCCTTTCAACATGTAATTGGGACAGCGCCAAAAAAAACAGGGAACACAATGGTTCCCTGTTCTTTTCAACAAGCTAACTAACAGGCTATATCAGTGAAGCCCCGCCACATACTTGGAGAGCGCCTCGATGTCCTGATCCGTCAGCTTCTTGGCCACATCCCGCATCATGCCATTGGGATCGTTGTCGCGGGTCGCCGAACGAAAAGCGGTGAGCTGGGCCTTGATATAGGAGGGATGCTGCCCTGACAGGCTGGGGTACTTCGCTTGCTCGACGCCGGAACCCCGTGGGCCATGACAGGCGGTACAGGCGGCCAGGCCTCGCTCCATGTCTCCCCCCATATAAAGCGCCTTGCCTGCGGCAACCACATCATCGGGCACGGCAACCGGCGTCACCTTCTGGCTGGAGAAATAGGCGGCAAGATCGTCCATATCCTGCTCGGACAACGGCAACGCCATGGGTCCCATGACGGGCGCAACCCGACCAGTTTGGCCAGAAGCTGCAGCCTTCAGTTCAACTAATTGTTTTTTGATATATGATGCGTGCTGACCAGCAATCTTGGGATACATGTCGACTGGGCTGTTGCCGTCCGGTCCATGACAGGCCGCACAGACGGCAGCCTTGGTTTGTCCCGCAGCGGCATCGCCCTTGGCTTGTGCCATCCCAGTTACGCCAACCATCAGAGCAAGTGTAATGACTAGGTTCTTCATGGCGTTCCAACTTTCTCGTTATTAGGCTTCCAGATCCCATGCCGCCGAAGGCATGTTAAAATAAACGCGTTCAAGCGACGCCATTTTACACTATTTCACAAAAAAGTAACTCTATAACCCTCTATCTCTATGGGGAATTTACGTTGGATACACAAACTCTGAATTTCAATAAGGTGCATTTTGTGACCAGCGCACCCGACATCCGCCACCTGCCAAATGATGGGGGTGTCGAGATTGCGTTTGCCGGTCGTTCCAACGCTGGCAAATCGTCTGCATTGAATACCTTGACCAAACACAAGAACCTGGCGCGTACCAGTAAGACCCCTGGCCGTACTCAGCTGATCAACCTGTTTGAGCTGGAACCGGGCAAACGCCTGGTCGACTTGCCCGGCTATGGATATGCCCAGGTTCCGCTGGAAATGAAGCTCAAGTGGCAAAAGTCACTGGCTGAATACCTGCAACGACGGGAGTCCCTGAAAGGGCTGGTGATCCTGATGGACATCCGCCATCCGCTCAAGGAAACCGACATGAACATGCTGGAATGGAGTTCACACCGTGAACTACCGGTGATGCTGTTGCTGACCAAGGCGGACAAGTTAAGCCCGGGGCCCCGCAACAACCAGGTGATCAAGGTTCGTCAGGCGGTGGCAGAACTGGGCCCGCAGATCCAGGTTGAAGCATTCTCTTCTCTGACCAATATCGGCGTCGAGAAGCTGGCCCAGACCCTGAGCGGCTGGTACCTGTCCGAAGCAGACAACGCCCAGGTAGACGACGAAGATAATCAGAACGAGGAGTAAACGACTCCTCTCCCTGGCTGCAATTGGCGGAGTTGGACCTCCGCTGATTGAAAGGCTTTCATGATCCCCCCATCTCCGAGCCCTCCCTCCCCGCCTTCGCCACCTCTGAAGAAAAACCTCAAAAAATATATTTAAATCATACTGATAGCATGTTTAGACGCGAAAAGAATTAACTAATCATCAACCTGATACCGTTTTCATGGATATCGAGTAAAAAATCAGAATTGAAGGCTGTAACAAACGAAACTGAAATTTAATTACACTATGGGGCAATGTAGGGATAAAAATGAGGCCGGTCTTGCCATTGCAAACCGGCCTGAAGAAATGAGTTCAAAAATTTGGGAAAAAGCGAGTTCTCGAGAACAAAGACGATTGGTTTTCCTCAAGAAACGCCTTCATTCTAACAAAGAACGGCAACAATTAAAGCATTTACTCTAAATGTTGCGCATAAAAAAACGCCCCGACGATGACTCATCGGGGCTGCTATTCAGCCACATTCAATTACGTGAAATAAAAGGTCTGAAAGATAGAACATCTTACCTCTGTACCCTACGCCGACAACTGTACAGCAAAGCAGCAGGAAGTGAAAGTAATTTATGTAATTTAGTTTCAATGGTAGGAAAAAGAAAAAATATTCATAATTTTCATGCAGATAAAAAAATCCCCAGTACGAATACCGGGGAGTTATAAAGGTGACTAGCTAGCACTTCCTCAACTATCCAGTTAGTCAGCAGTCCGTTACAGAAGTTCCGCTGCTTTGAGAAAAAACTCAAAAAATTCTGCGAGTGACGGCAAAGTAAAAGTAACTTATTGTTACGCAATGGTTTTATAAAAATGGCACCTGTTCTGCCACACACCCACCGCAGAACGACCGTTTCACATCACACGTGCCGTGCCGTGCCGCATCACGAGGGATGCCCTTATCCAGCGATGCAAAATCTCTACATCAGATCTGCCGACCGCCCAATAGAGCGCACTAGCTGTACAGATCTAGTTATCACCTGACACCGGCCTCAAACCGGTGTCTTGTTTACGCTACTTTAGTGCGCACTTCCTTCGGTATCAATTTCAGA
>NZ_JBFOCN010000025.1:0-3776 GCF_040907815.1 Aeromonas sp. s6 | reverse complement strand
CCGACATTCCGCACCTGATTTAGGAATAAATTTGCCGATAGCGCTCACCCAATACCTCCAAAATGATCTGCTGGTCTCCTGTTAGCTCCGTTACTTGTGGCGGAGCTTCTCCCAGTCGATATTCATGGATGCCACCAAAGCGCAAAAAGATCCAACGGGCCGTCGGCTGCTGGGTCGGTTTCTTTTTCATATCCGCCACACTGCGATTCTGCTCCACTAATCCCTGCCGGATCCGGTGCTCCAACGCTGCGTAAATCATCAGGCTACAGGTCATCACCATGAGCAACGCTTCAATCCGCTCCGGCTTTTTCAGGTACAGTGAGGAGGTTAAAAACTCCGGGCTCTTGAGAAAACGAAAGCCCCGTTCGACATTCTGCTGCGCTTTATAGGTGGCCAAAAGTTCGGCCATGGTCAGCGTATCGCTGTGGTCATTGGTCGCCAGGATGAACACCCCGGTCTGGTTGCGGGCCTCTTCAACGCAAGCCAGGCTAGTTGCCGCCAACCCAGTGATTTGAAACTGATGGCCAATTGGCTCTTCGCCACGCTTGGGTCTGCCACGTCCTGTATAAACGGGTTCACCTACCACTTCGGCATCCAGTTGCAGCAGCATCAAGCTGGCGGTAAAACAGCTCAACTCAGCTTGGGCATCCGCCTCACAAGCAAAGCGTCGGGCACACAATTTGGCGAAGGCTTTGAGCTCGCGGGTACTGTCTTTGAGCAGGTTTTTGGCCAATGTCTGCTGCTCGCGGTGGCTGGCTTGTTCGCTGCGCACCAGCAACCAACGTTGCGCGACCCCGGCATAATTCGCGTGTTGCCAACGGCCATGATAGCCATTGCCCAGAGCGGTCAGCGGTTGTGCACCTATGGTTGCCACGGCCTGCTTTGCCTCATTGAGAGTGACGGGCACCCGGGTCACAAATAGTTGCTGCTGTTGCGCCAGTAATTGCAAGGTATCGGCGCAGTACAGTGCGGCATCGCCGACCAGATAACGGCACTCCTGCGCGGCCTTGAGACTGCTCAAATGGCGACGAACGGTCTGGGCAAAGGCTTTGGTGTCATTACTATTGCCGCTCAGGGCCTGCATATAGACAGGTAGGCCGGCCTGATTTTCACAGATGAGCTCAAGGATCACTTGATTCAGCTCTGGCCGGTGATCACGACTATAACCACGCACCAGTTGCAGCTTACCGACCAGATCCCCATCGGCACAGTCATAGGCGCCATCGACGTGGAAGCTGGTAATATCGAGGTGCACTGCGGTGCTTTTGAGCCCCAGCCGCTCGACAACTTGCGCCGCCATCACCTGATACAAGGCGCTGACATCGGCCTCAAAGAGGGCATCGAGACAGCGACCGAGCACATCATCATTGAGGTCATCAGCACAGATCCCGGGGCCAATCAGGCGCTCAACCGGCTTGTTAGCAAAGAATTGCGGGAACATGTGCAGGGTGCTGCTGTGAAAGCCGAGGCCGTTCACTATCATGGCGACCAAGGCTTCACCATGTGAGACCTTGAAAGGCGGGGTTTTGGGGAGCAAGGCATCGATCATGCGGGCAATGCCCAGTTCCTGGCAGAGTGCGGCGACCAAACCAAGGTGATCGAGGTTACGGATCGAGATAGCGGGTGCGGCCATGATGATCTACCTGCAAAAGAGAGTAATAGATCAGAACGGCCGATCGCCGTCAAGCACTGAAAATAGCAAAATCAGGTGCGGAATGACGGGTAGAACCCGATCATCATCATGGTCAATGGCGTGAATAGCATTTGGGAAAAGAGGTCTATCTGCAGATCCTGGATTTGCTGTTGCAGGGTGTGACCCGCAGGCCTGAGCAGGTCGGCGGTCAACGGGCTGACCCTATGTGAGCGAAGCCTTTTTCTTATTAACAAGATGATTCCGACAGATAAGAATATTGGGCACAGGAACAAGCCAGTAGTTGCCAGAACAGATACCGCGAGCGACGAGAATTCCATTTCATGCGTATTTTGGGGATGTGGTGAGGTCAGGTTAGCTGACCTGTAAGAGTCTATCCATTGGGATGTGGGGCAAGTATCACAGTATCTGATTATCCCCAATGGAGATCTTACACCTTGTGGTGTTAGTGAGATAAAACAGAGAGTTACTGCCCCCCCTTTGTGCGCAAATGGGGTTCGTTGCGTTTGGGTTTACTTGGCTGGTTGTATGTTTACTGATGCGACCCGGAAGCTGGGCGGTTGTAGTAACACACTCGGTGACATTAGCAAGCTGTCCTATGACAACACTTCCCAATGCCCACCCTTGCGCGGACCAACAAAGCGCAATCGCCCCGCTTTAACCAATGCGGCAGCTGCTCGCTCCACCGTGCTGGTCGATTTGCCTATTCGCTCGGCTACTTGTGTCAGGGTCAGGGCAGGCTCGCTCGCTAAGAGCGCCAACACTGCATCCGGTGTTTTTGCCCGCATTTCTACCTTCATTTCTACCGGCGTTTCTACCCTCACTTTTTCTGGCGGGGTGGGCTGAGATGTCGGCTGTGCGGTAATCGCTTCGGCCAACGCATCTCGCAGCGCCTCTAGCAGAAACAGAATAAAATCGGTGCAGTCACTCAGCCTGTCGGCCTGACTTAATTGGTGGTAGTAGTGCTCTTGGCGCTCTTTGATGATCGCTTCCACCGGCAGGAAGGCCATCACTGGTTGCCAACGGCTCAAGATCACCGTTTGCCACAAGCGTCCCATACGACCATTTCCATCGGAAAAGGGGTGAATAAACTCCAACTCGTAGTGCAAGGCACAAGAGGCGATCAAGGGATGGGCCTCTGTTTCTGCCAACCATTGCATCAGTTGTTCCATCAGGCGTGGAACCTGAGTCGCGGGGGGAGCCATATGCACTAATTGCTCACCCCGATAGATGCCGACCCCACTGCTACGCCATTGTCCTGCATCGTCACATAACCCGTGCATCAAGCGTCCATGGGCCCTGAGCAAATCCGCAGAAGAGGTAGGGGCCCAAGCCGACATTGCTTCATAAGCGGCAAACGCATTGCGCACCTCCTGGATCTCACGGGGCAATCCCAACACAGGTTTGCCGTCGATCACCGCCGTGACCTGCTCCAGGCTCAGGGTGTTGTGCTCGATGGCCAGGGAGGCCTGGATGGTGCGGATCCGGTTTTCCCGGCGCAGCATGGGCACTTGCGAGCTCTGCGTCGAGCGCCATTGCCCCACCAATTCGGCGATCTCCGCCACCCGGCTCAACATGGCGTGGGTCAGGGTGAAGGGAGGGGAATAGGCTGCCATGGGGGACTCCGACTGAAACGATTGCAAATGCGAAGGCTCAGAGATTATCAGATCGGGGGCAAGACCAACACGGCGGCGTATCTTTGTGAATTCTGTGATAAGCGGTATGCGATGACCTATGACATGGTGCCATTCGTTGTGAATTAGCGGTGTTACTCGCTCCATCTGCTTGCTATTTTATGCAATGAGATGCAAATGAGGCTCCTTGATTTACAATCCCTCGCTTTTCGAGGCGTGCCGGTTCGATTCCGGCCTCGGGCACCATTAAAATCAAAGAGTTACTAAGGCCACTAGGCTGTGTTCTTAAAGTGATGAAGATATAATCTCACATCTTCTCAACAGCTTAAGATCCATTCCGTGTCCCGCCGTTATCAGCTGACTGATGCACAATGGGGGCTTATCGAGCCCCAGTTTCCTTCTCGAAGCCTGATCGGGCGCCCTACCCGTGAACCGCGCCAAGTGCTCGATGGCATTCTCTGGATACTCCACACCGGAGCTCCTTGGCGAGA
>NZ_JBFOCN010000024.1:0-35197 GCF_040907815.1 Aeromonas sp. s6 | reverse complement strand
CGCAAGGCTTGGGCTAGCGACTCGACCGGTTCGCTGGTCAGCAACAACCATTTCAACGGGGTCTCACCCTTGGGCGGGTTAATCTCCTCGGCCAGCACCGCGTTGAGCGTGATATTCCCCTGTTTTAGCGTGATGCGCCCACTGCGCAGGCTCAAGCTCGCCTTGCGGGCTGGTCGATTTTTACGTTTACCGCGTTTATCCACCACGCCCTTTTGCGGAATACTGATCTGATAGCCACCCAACTCCGGTTGGTTCTTCAGATGGTCGTACAGATACAACCCAGACTCTACGTCCTTGCGTGGGTGCTTGGAGCGCACCACGAAGCGCTCGTTATGCGCCAGTTTGTCCTGCAGATAAGCATGGATATCGGCTTCGCGGTCACAGACCGCAATCACGTTGCTCATCATGCTGCCCATGCGTAACCGGCTAGTTGCGGCCGCAGCCAGCCATTTGCCACTCTCCTTTTCATCCGCATCGGCAGGGTCATCCGGGCGCATCCACCACTCCTGATGCAGTAATCCTACGGTGCGGAATGTGGTGGCCTCGAGCAAGAGCACGGAGTGAACCCACCATCCGCGGGATTTATCCTGAATAGAGCCCAGCTTCCCAAGCTCTTCGGCGACCTGGTGGCGATAACTCAAAGAGGTGGTGTCCTCAATGGCCAGCAGTTCGGGAAACTTCTGAGCCAACTTGACCGTTTGCATCGCGCCAGCCTTTCTGATCGCCTCGGCAGAAACGTTGGGATTGCGGATAAATCGGTAAGCGCCTTCCTGCATGGCTTCACTGCCCTCGGATGAGATGGTTATTGATTTTCCAGAATATTTTGCCAATTGAGCGGCGACGTTAACCAGACGGGTGGTACGGCGAGGATCACCCAGCGCCGCCGAAGAGAAAACAGATTTGGCCCAGTCAGCCGTACGATGAAGAGCAGAAGTTATCATGATCGTTACTATGTTGGGAGTCACATAGAAGATCAGATCCTGGAAAACGGGAAAGGTTCCGTTCAGGACGCTACTTGTGTATAAGAGTCAGCCATATGCCTTAGTGATGTGGATATTCAATATGGCCGTGATCATCCACGGCCATTAATATTGGTTTCGACTTCATCCGCTCATTTAACCAACTTGCTCTCCATTACCCCTTGCTTGCCCTCCTCTTCACTGACCTGACTCAGCTTGGAGCGGGCCATCAACAGGCCCATTTTGACCTCCTGCCATACGTAGTAATTTTTACCCGCCTCGGTGCTGAGGGTCAGAGTGGCATCGTTCTTCGACATGTAAGAGATGCTGCTGCCCGGCACCCTTTGTTTTGGTTGGAAGAAAGGCAAATAAAGGTTCGCATGGGGCCTCATAGCCATGCAACCGCTCAGGCTGATACCGATGTGACGGGATTCAATAATCCGACAATTAACCGACATGAGGCAGATCCGTAGGTTATCGACGTTTCGCCCGAGAGGCACAAACTCCAGGCTCCCGCCTGTCGGGCTCACCGCAACTGAAACGCCTTGACGATAAATTCGATAAAGAGCCGCACGTTGCGGGACTGCTCCTTGTGGAAGGGGTAGACGGCGAAGAGGGCGTGGGAGTCTGGTTGCCAGTCGGGGAGCAGGGTCATCAGGGTGCCATCCGCCAGCTCGCTTGCCACGAACTCGTGCGGTACCAAGATCACCCCGAGCCCCTGCACCGCCGCCTGTTTCAGGGCGATGCCGTTGTTGGCGCAGAAGCGGGCGGGGGGCAGCTCCACCGCCACACTTTCCGCGTCCCGGGTGAAGAACCACTTGTTGGGGGAGGAGGAGAGGCTGTAGCGCAGGCAGTTGTGGCCCTTGAGATCCGCCGGGTGGGCGGGTTGGCCCGCCTCCTTCAGGTAATCGGGGGCGGCGCAGAGCACTCGCTGCACCTCGCACAGGGGTTTGGCGCGCAGGGTGGAGTCCTCCAGGGTGCCAGCCCCCCGGATCACCACGTCCAGCCCCTGATCCACCAGATCCATGTAGGCATCGCTCAGGATCACCTCGATGCCGATTTCCGGATAGCGGCGCTGGAAGGCGCAGACGAGGGGGTTGAGCCGGATCAGCCCGTAGGACATGGGCATGCCGATCCTCAGCCTGCCCCTGGGGGTGAAGGAGGCGGCCATGATGGACTGGTCGGCGGCCTCCAGGCTGTCCAGCACGGCGCATATCTGGCCGTAATAGGCCATGCCCGATTCGGTGACGCTCAGCCGCCGGGTGGTGCGGTTGATGAGGGCGATGCCGAGATAGGCTTCCAGCTCGTTGATGTTCTTGCTGACCGCCGCCTGTGAGAGGTGCAGGTCGTCCGCCGCCGCCCTGAAGGTGCCCATTTCCACCACTCGGCGAAAGACGTTCAGCGCCGTGATCTTGTTCATCCTGCCCCCGTTAATTCACTACTGGTAAATGATGGCGCCATCATTGCGCACTTTTATCACAATAGTGCGGATCCCCGGGGTGTCCACCCCCCATCCCCCGCCAGACAGAGAGTTGCCGGTGGTAGAGCGGCCCGGATCATGGCCCTGCGGCCCGTGACGGGCCCGGCAGAGACGCAGACGAAAGAGAGGCGATGGGCCCGGGCACCCCGGCCCGTGACGGCAGGCATAGCAGGCATAAAAGCAGGCGGCAGGGCCCGGGCCCCGCCGCCAGATGGCACGCACCGGCTTACTGCACCTTGCCGGGGGCGGGGGGCAGGGTGATGCCGACATCGGCCCAGGGGTTGGTGCCAAGCAACTGGGCGTGGGGCACGTCCGCCTGGTAGCGCATGGTGAACGCTCTGGGTCCGTGGGCGAAGGCCACCAGCAGCCCCTGTTTTGCATCCATCAACCCGGCGTGCATGCCGAGCCCGTGATAGCTGACTCGCACCGCCTTGTCCTCAAGGCCCACCTTGTCTATCTGGAAGCGGGCGATGCTGCCGTCTTTGAGGGTAAAGCCCCAGCGGAAGGGGCCGCCGCTGACCACCGTCATCACCTCGTCAATGTCGGTGCCGTCCTCGGCGGAGTTGACGTGCATGCGGCCGTATTTCCCCAGCACGGCGCTGCGGGTGCGCTCGTCCAGCGCCATCAGGTCATAGACCTTGGGGTAGGGGCCGACGCCTGTCTCTTCGGTGGCGACGCCGCCCCCTTGCACTGCGGGCTCGCGCCCTGCGAGCCTGGCCTGTTCCAGCAGCTCCCCCTGACTCAGATTGAAGGCCGCAATCAGGGCGCCGTGCTCCGCTTTGGTCAGGGCGCGGCGGTGAGAGGCTTCAAGCAGCGGCCTGGCGGCCTCGGGAATGTCGACGGTGACCACGTTGACGCCGATGGGGTTGAGCGCGTTGTTGACCGCTTCGACCCCGGTCACGGCGGGGCGGCCATCGCTGAACTGCACCGAGACCAGGTCACCGGCGAAGGTGTTGAAAGAGAAGGCCGAGGCGAGGGTGCCGGCCAGCAACGGGATAGGCGTGAGTTTCATACAAGACTCCTCGTTAAGGTTCGAGAAGCAGTCTAGGGCGGCGATGTGTTCACTGAAATGACACTCGGATGATATGAAAATTCACTGATAGTAATGAATGGCAGAGCAAAGGGAGGAGCACGCCTGCCAGGTGCACCATGCTGCGTCACAAGCAGGGTGAAAAAAGCACAAAAAGTGATGATCCAGTCATTAGCGAGATGCATATGCCCGTGGGGACCAACCAATGGAGAATGACCAGATGAAATGGATTCAACGTTGTGCCGCACTTGCAATGATATTGGGTCTGACTGCGTGCGGAGGCAGTGACAATGACAGCAGTCCGCCCAATGCGGCCATCAGGATCAGCCACCTCGCCCCCGATGCCCCCAGGGTGAATGTCAATGTCGATGGGGCTGCCTTCCTGACGGCCGTTGATTTTGGCTCGAGTAGCGGGCTCAAGCCGGTGGCGGCTGGCAGTCACGAGGTGGCAGTGGACGGGATTTTGCCGAGCGGTACCGCGACGGTCATCGGGCCGGTCTCCCTCGATCTCAAACCCGACACCCAGTACGACGTGCTGGCCGTGGGTAAACTGACGGGCAGCGGCGATACCGCGTTTGGCCCGCTGGTGATTGAACGGCCGGACCAGATGCCCGCAGGCGGCGAGATCCGGGTGCAGGTCGTGCATGCCGCCCCGAGCGCACCTGCGGTGGATGTTCATGTCACCGCTCCCGGTGCCGCATTGGGCAGTCCGACGCTGTCCGGCATTCCCTTCAAGACCTATAGCGATCCCCTGACTCTGCCGGCCGGGGAGTATCAGGTCAGGCTGACGCTGCCGGGCAGCAGCGATGTGGTGTATGACTCGGGTCCATTGCCTCTCATCGGCGGTGCGGATCTGCTGATTGCGGCGATCGACAACCTGGGGGCGGGGCCAAGCCCGGTCAAGCTGCTTGCCATCGACAGCACTGGTGCAACCCCTCTCCTGTCTGTGGATGAGCAGGCCCAGTTGAGGGTGGTCCATGGGGTTGCTGACGCCCCGGCCGTGGATATCCGGGTCAATGGTGCCGCACCGACCGCCGCCCCGTTGCAGGGGCTGGCGTTCAAGGGAAATACCGGATATCTGGATCTGGCGGCGGCGGATTATGATTTTGTGGTCACGCCGACGGGCGCCACGACCCCTGAAGTGATCAATGCCAGCG
This sequence comes from Aeromonas sp. s6, assembly GCF_040907815.1. Lineage (NCBI taxonomy): Bacteria > Pseudomonadati > Pseudomonadota > Gammaproteobacteria > Aeromonadales > Aeromonadaceae > Aeromonas > Aeromonas sp. s6. The sequence continues at coordinate 30,571 of NZ_JBFOCN010000024.1, read as the reverse complement.
ACGTGCCGCTCAAGGCGGGCACCCGCTACTCCCTGTTTGCCGTCGGCCAGTTGCTGGATCCCGCTGGCGAAACCATTGAGCCCTTGCTGCTGACGGACACGGGCCGCGCGGTGGCGACAGAGGCGCAGCTTCGCGTGCTTCATGCGGCACCCACGGCTCCGGCAGTGGACGTTTATCTGACGACGGGGTCAGACATCAGCGCCAGCATCCCCTTGCTCAAGGCTGTGCCCTTCAAGGGGGACAGCGGGTATCTTGCGGTTGCCGCCGGAGACTACTTTGTCACCGTCACCGCCTCGGGTGACAAGAGCCCGGTCATTGGCCCCCTGCCGGTCACCTTGTCGACCAGCCAGGTATTAACTGCGGCAGCCTTGTCTGACAGCGTCGGGGGCGTCGATCCCGAGTTGCTGATCCTGGAAGACATCAGCAGCAGTCAATAACCCCCTCTCTCATCAAGAGCAGGGGTGACTGGACCCGGACTGAACTGTCAGTCCGGGTCTTTTTATGGCCTGCCGCTGGCTAGGTGGGGATCCTGGCAGTCCGGGGATGACCAGAAAGAGTCGGCCCGGCATAGAGCCGTCAGGCCCGGGTTGTGGTATGACTCGGGGCGTCATCAAACAGAACCTGTCGGAGGAAGAGACAATGCTGGCGTTGATCACCACGGCGCACCACACCTGTTATCCCAATCCCATCGCCTTTCGGGCCGGTGAGCGGGTGCGCATCGGCCATGAGGACGACGAGTTCCCGGGCTGGGTGCGCACCTTTACCGCAGACGGCAACGAGGGGTGGGCGCCCCTGTCCCTGCTGACCCCGATCGGCGCCGGGGAGGCGCAGGCGCGCCAGGACTATACCGCCCGGGAGCTGGACGTTGCGGTGGGGGAGCGGGTACGGGTGGATCGGGAGCTGGCAGGCTGGCTCTGGGTTCACAACGAAGCGGGGCAATCAGGCTGGATCCCGGCCAGCTGCATCGCCTCGCCCTCATAAGGTGGCAGCGGCTCGGAGAAGGAGTCGATAGCGGAGAGAGAAACCCGGCCAGCGACGGGGCGTGCGGCCGGGTGAATTGTAAAGAGTAGGGTGACGGAAAACGGGATCAGCCTAGTCTAATCAACTCGATGGGGGCGTAGCGCTCCTGGCTGTTCGTCAGCAGCACGCACTTTTCATGCTCGGCCTGATAGGGGGTCAGGTTGTCGGTGTGAGCCTCTTTCAGAAAGTCGACGGCGCCGGTGGCGGCAATCATCACCCGTTGGCCCAGGGTCAGCACATTGCGGTTTCGATCGTAGATCTTCATGGCATTCTCCTTGTGGGATGGGTGCCCCGGCCCGTGCCGGGGCAACGGGCTCCAGACTACGCCCCTCGAAAAACGAGATGCCTGTCACAGATCAAAAAAAGGGGAAAGAGGGACGCGGTGCGGCGACGGGGCGCGGCGCTCTGGCCTCGCTGCCCGCCGGTGATCGCCACCGCCTGTCGCAGGGCAGGAAGAGCGCCCCCGCTTTTCATCCCCTCAGGCTCGAACTGCAAGGGGGATGCACTATAGTGGAGCCGCTCGTTTTACTGCCTTCAACCAACCGAGAGTGCATTATGAATCGTGATATCGCAGCCCAGTTCATCAAGATGCTGACCAACCTGGACCAGTGTCTGGCCAAGGCCGAGGCCCACGCCGAGGCGAAGAAATTCAACGTGGACAACTTCTTCAATGAGCGCCTCATCGTCGACATGCTGCCCCTGAGCAAGCAGGTGCTGATCTGTTGTGACAGCGCCCGCGCCGTGGTGGCCACCGCCAGCCTGAGCGAGCCGCCGGTGCTGGGGGATGATCCCAAGACCATGGCGGATCTGCGCGCCCACGTGGCCAAGACCATCGCCTACCTGCAAGGCAAGCTGGACGCCGATTTCAGCCAGTATGCGAGCGGCCACTACTACCCCTACTGGGCCGGTGGCAAGGGGATGGACGGCCACAGCTGCGTCCACGAGTACGGCATCCCGAACTTCTACTTCCACCTCACCATGACCTATGCCCTGCTGCGCCAGGCCGGGGTGGATCTGGGCAAGCGGGATTACCTGGGTGGTCTGAACCTGCAATAAACCGCGCTTCAGCGACGACAAAGCCTGCCCCCTGGCAGGCTTTGTCGTTTTCGGCCCGGCTCAGCGCCCCAGGTTGTCGGCCAGTTGTTTGGCGCGACTTGCGGCCCACTGATCGATCATCTTCTCCATCTCCTGGGCGGTGATGGGGGAATCCTTGTGGGTGGTGTCCGGGCTCTCGCGAGCGTCCATCACCCGCACCAGCAGCTTGCCGCTCTGGGCGTCGAGCAACTGGGCCATGCTGCCCACCCTGAGCAGATAGGGCTCCTTGCCTATTACCTCGCGGGTGACGTTGATGGCGATCTTGGCGGGCAGCAGATCCCGCAGCTTGGGGTCGGGGCGGGTCAGGTCGAAGTTGGTGATGGCCGCCTGCACCCGCATCACGCCGGGACCGGGTTCGGTAGCCATCTTGACGCCCTGGCTCATCAGCTCCCGCTGGAAGGTGGCGTGGTAGTAGCGGCCTATCTCGTTCTGCTCGTTGGCAGTCAGCAGATACCACTGGCCGTTCTCCTGGCGGATGAATTGCAAGGGGTCGAGCAGCACCTGATGGTACTGGCGCAGATCCACGCCGGGCTCCTTGTAGATGCGCTGGTTGGGGTTGCTCTCGCTTTGCTGGAAGGCCGTGAGCGGGATCGCCTGCAGGCTGTGGGTGACCTGGTTCTTCACGGCGCACCCGCCCAGCAGGGCGGCGGCCATGGTCATCATCAAGACTCGTTTCATGGGGGCTCCTGGCGGTGGACGGTCGCTGAAGGACGCAGCCCGCCCTGCCCACAGAGATACCTGATCAGGCCCCTCTCTCACAAGGGGTATCTGTGCGCGGGCCACCGGGGGAGCCCCCTTGTCGGGTCACTCGGCGGGGATCTCGGGCTCCACCAGGGTGGCGAGCTGCATCAGGGACTCCTGCCAGCCGAGGTAGCACATCTCCACCGGGATGACCGCCGGAATACCCGCCTGTTCGATGGCGAGATCGGTGCCGCACAGCACCTGGGTGAGGGTGATGGTGACCTGCATCTCCCCCGGCAGGTTGGGGTCGTCGAAGCGGTCGGTGTAGCGGATGCGCTTGCCCGGCTCCAGCGCGAGATACTCGCCGCCGAAGGCGTGGGTGTGGCCGCTGGCGAAGTGGGTGAACGACATCCTGAACTGGCCGCCGACCCTGGCATCCAGCGCCGCCACCTTGCAGGTGAAGCCATGGGGGGGCAGCCATTTGGCCAGGGCGTCCGGCTCGATAAAGGCCTGGTATACCCGTTGTGGCGGGGCCTTGAGTACGCGATGCAGGGTGACTGTGTTCATGGGGGACTCCTCTTGGTGGCAACAGGGACGGGTCGCAGCAAGGATAGCCGTCATCCCCGTGGCCTGCGGGGGGGGCGTCGCCTCCTTTCGCCTGCAGAGAGGATTTTTCGTTTTCTCTTCAAGGAGTTGATCAAGATAGAGGTTATTGTCACCGTTCGCTCATATAATCGCCGCCATGCAAGCGACTCGGAAGGATTCGATGACACAGCTGATGGCGGCCCTGCTGGGGCTGTTTTACGCCAGCCTGATCTGGGCGGCGCCCGTCCCCTTCGTGACGGCCCCCGGCCCCCATGCCACGCAGGGGAGGCTGGAGCCCCTGCTCTCCTGGTTCTCGGGGGAGTTTTCCAGCCAGGAGCAGGCCACCTTCGATGCCCGCTTCACCAGTGCCGAGCTGCGGCTGGTGGAGATCTGGCCCGGGGAGGGCCCCTTTCGCTGGGTCTATGCGGAGCAGTTTCTGACCGAGCGGGCGCAGCGACCGTTTCGCCAGCGCATCTACCGTTTCTCCCCGCTGCCCGATGGCCGCATCCTGATGGCGGAGCTGACCATGCCGAGGGCCACGGATTTCGCCGGCGCCTGGCGCCAGCCCGAGCTGCTCGATTCCCTCACTCCGCAGCAGCTCTCCCTGCGCGAAGGGTGCGAGATCTGGCTGACCCGCCAGCCGGGCGGGGAGTACAAAGGACAGACCCGGGTCGGGCATTGCGCCACCGATTTTGGCGGTGCCACCACCCTGGTGCAGTACCTCTGGATCGGCCCGGACAGTGTCCGGCTGCTGGACAGGGCCTATGACAACGGCGCCCATCAGCGCTGGGGCAGCCCGGGGGAGGGTTACGTCTACCTGCGCAAGGGGATGCGGCGCGGGGAGTAGTCGCGCCGTCCGTCAAGGCCCCTCCCTGCTTGCCGCCAACAAGGACGTGCCGGTCAGGCCGCTGGCCAGTGCCCCTGCAGATCCACCAGGATGGAGAGGCTGACCGCGCCAAACAGCAGGCCCGTCATCAGGTTGAGCGGGCGCTGGATGCGGCCGAGCAGGTGCTGGGCGCGGGGAGTGGAGAGGCTCCAGGCCAGGGCGCTGAACCAGACGAGGGAGAGCAGGAACAGCTCCAGGATCAGCAATCCCCGGGTCAGGCCATCCACCTGGGGCGTCACCATGGCGGCCAGCAGCCCCATGAAGAACAGCATCGCCTTGGGGTTGAGCAGATTGGTGGCCAGCCCGCTCTTCACCCCCTTGCGCCAGCCCGGCCGCTCGCCTCCGGCGCGCAGCGCCAGATCCCCGCTTCCCTGCCAGGCCGCTTTCAGCGCCCCCCAGCCCAGCCAGCCCAGATAGAGGGCACCCACCAGTTTCACGGCGAGAAAGAGCCAGGGCTGGCTTGCGATCAGCAGGCTGATGCCGGTCAGGCTCAGGGTGGCGTGGAGCAGGATGGCGAGGGCGATGCCAAGGGCCGCTCCGAGGGCGGTGGGCCTGTGCAGGCTGGTGCGCAGGATGAGCGCGAAATCCGGGCCCGGGCTCGCCAGGGCGACGAGGTGGACGAGACCCAGGGTCAGAAACAGGCTGGTGAACATAAAAGACCTCCGACAGCGGTATGGAGGTGACAGCATGGGGCAGGACGGGGGACGGGAGATTGTAAAAGATTGCAGCGGCGACGATTCAGGCGGGCAGCATCTGCTGGCGATACTCCGCCGGGGTGAGCCCGAAGGCCTGACGAAAACCGTGGTGGAAGTGGCTCTGATCGAAGAAGCCCACCGCCAGTGCCACCTCGCTCACCGGCAGACCGCTGCCGAGCAGGCGCTTGCCCTGTTCGAGGCGCAGCCGCTTGAGCCAGGCATAGGGGGTCATGCCGGTCTTCTTCTTGAACTGACGGAGGAAGGCGAAGCGATCCAGCCCGAACAGGGCGGCCAGGTCCTCCAGGGTGTGGCGCTCGTCCAGCCGGGCCAGCAGATGGTCGCGCAGGAACCTGAGCTGGGGATCCGCCAGGGCGTGGCGCTCGGGGGCGAGCCGGAACAGTTCGCCCAGCAGGGCCAGCAACTGGCTCTCCGCCAGCAGGCCGTCGGGGGCGGGGCTGTCCAGGTGCATGTGCAGGCGAGCAAAGCCCTGATAGAGGTCGGGGCGGCTCTGCAATCCCTGGTGGAAAAAGGGCTCGGGGTGTTCCGGCAGCCAGCGGGCCAGCTGCTCGGGGGCGATGGAGAAGACCCGCACCTCGTACCCTTCCGGCAGCAGGCTGAGGCCGTCGTGCATCTCGTCCGGGTTGACGGTGGAGAGTTCGCCGCGCACCAGGTGGTGGCTGTTCCCCTTGTGGATGAACTTCTGGCCGCCCCGCTGCACCAGACCGATGTGGTAGTCCAGATGCACGTGACGGCCATAGCTGAACTCCCTGTGGTGGGAGTGGGAGAGTTCAACCCCCGGCAGCAGCCGGGATTGCCAGTAGTGGATGCGGGATTGGGGTGCGTTCATCCCCTATTGATACCCCGAAAGCGGCCCCGTGGCTTGTAGATTATTGCGCTGGCGCCTCAGCCGACCTCCTGGCGCCGCTTGCCGCTGCGCAGGCCATCCAGGCTGAACAGCACCAGGGCGCTCCAGATGCAGCCAAAGGTGATCATCTTGTCCAGCGCCAGCGCCTCGCCATACAGGGTCACCGCCAGGATGAACATCAGGCTGGGGCCTATGTACTGGAAGAAGCCCAGGGTGGAGAGCTTGAGCCGGGTGGCCGCTGCGGTGAAGCAGAGGAGGGGGGCCGTGGTGACGGCGCCCGCGGCGATGAGCAGCAGGTTCAGGTGCCAGTCATTCTGGGTGAGGTGGCTGGTGGGGCTGTCGGCGATGCCCCACAGATAGAAGGCGGCCGGCGGCAGCATGATCAGGGTCTCGATGAGCAGGCCGGTGAGGGCGTCCAGGGCCAGCTTCTTGCGAATGAGGCCGTAGATGGCGAAGCTCGAGGCCAGCACCAGGGCTATCCAGGGCAGGGAACCGAAGGCGATGAGCTGGACGGCGACACCGACAAAGGCGAGCCCTACCGCCCACCACTGCAGGCGGCGCAGCTTCTCGCTCAGAAACACCATGCCGAGCAGCACGTTGAACAGGGGATTGATGTAGTAGCCCAGGCTCGCATCCAGCATGTGGCCGTTGTTGATGGCCCAGATGAACAGCAGCCAGTTGCCGCCGACGGTGACGGAGGTGAAGGCCAGAGTGAGCAGCACCTTGGGATGGCGCAGCACCGCCTGCACCTTGTGCCACTGGCGTCCGAGCAGCACCAGCACCATCAGCAGGGCGCAGGACCAGATCATGCGGTGGGTCAGGATCTCGGCGGCCGGCACGGCGGAGAGGGACTTGAAGTAGATGGGTGCCAGGCCCCAAAGGGTGTAGGCGCCGAGGGCATAGAGGACGCCCTGGCGCTGGATCTGTTGTTGCATGCGGATAACCTTCACTGGAGTGCGGATGTCGGGAAACATCGCAAAAAGTCAGTGTAGCGATCCTTTTGCAGGGAAAGAAGACAATAAATGGGTCTGACGGGATTTTAACAGCAGGAGCGACTTCAGCGACCGCCCCCGCGGCGGATCTTCTCCACGTCCATCAGCAGCCACAGCATGAGGGCGATGGCGGAGATCCAGGGGCCCCAGGTGACATAGGCTTCCCCCTGACCCAGCACGAAGAACAACAGCGGCAGTCCCACCACCAGAAACAGTACACTTCCCAGAAAAAACAGCATTTTTATCTTTAAATTTAATGGCTTGCTATTTGACGATTATATCGATTGAGCGAGGGGATAAAAGAGTAAAAATGAGAAAGGGGGATTTCTCCCCCCTGCTTTGTTGATAAGCGTCATTTATGACGTTATTCGAGCTGGATCCAGGTGCTTTTCAGCTCGGTGTACTTCTCCAGGGCGTGCAGGGACTTGTCGCGCCCGTTGCCGGACTGCTTGAAGCCGCCAAACGGCATGGTCATGTCGCCGCCATCCCAGTTGTTGACGAAGACGGTGCCGGCGCGCAGGGCGCGCGACCCTTTCACCGCCTGGTTGAGATCCGCCGTCCAGATGGCGGCCGCCAGGCCGTAGTCGGTGTCGTTGCCAAGGGCGATGGCCTCTTCCAGGGTGTCGAAGCCGGTCACCGCCAGCACGGGGCCGAAGATCTCCTCGCGGAAGATGCGCATCGTCGGGGTCACGTCGTCAAAGATGGTGGGTTCGATGTAGTAGCCGCCCTCCTCGGGCTGGGTGCGCTTGCCCCCCAGCAGCAGCTTGGCGCCCTCCTGCTGGCCGATGGCGATGTAGTTGAGGACCTGCTCCATCTGGATGTGGTCCACCATGGCGCCGATGCGGGTGGTGGGGTCGAGCGGGTTGGCCGAGATCCATTCGCGGGCGTGGGCCAGCAGCCGCTCCATGAACTGGGGCTTGATGCTGTTTTGCACCAGCAGGCGGGAGGCGGCGGTGCACACTTCCCCCTGGTTGTAGAAGATGGCGCCGACGGCGCTGCGGGCGGCGGCGTCCAGATCCGGTGCATCCGCCAGCACGATGTTGGGGCTCTTGCCGCCGCACTCCATAAAGGCGCGTTTCAGATTGGATTTCCCGGAGCACTGCACCAGGTGCTTGCCGATCTTGGTGGAGCCGGTGAAGGTGATGCAGTCGACGTCCATGTGCATGGCCAGCGCCTCGCCCACGGTGTGACCAAAGCCCGGCAGCACGTTGAACACGCCGTCGGGGATGCCCGCCTCCTTCGCCAGACCCGCGATGCGCAGGGCGGTGAGGGGGGATTTCTCGGAGGGTTTGAGGATCACCGAGTTGCCGGTGGCGAGCGCCGGGCCCAGCTTCCAGCAGGCCATCACCAGGGGGAAGTTCCAGGGCACGATGGCAGCCACGACACCGAGGGGCTCGCGGGTCACCAGGGCCAGGGCGGACTCTTCCACCGGGGCGACTTGATCGTAGATCTTGTCTATCGCCTCGGCGTTCCAGGCGATGCAGTTCGCGGCGGCGGGGGCGTCATACCCCATGGCGTCGCCGATGGGCTTGCCCATATCCAGCGACTCCAGCAGTGCCAGCTCCACCAGGTTCAGGCGCATCAGCTCGGCGAAGCGCTGCATGATGAGCTTGCGCTGCTTGGGAGAGAGGCCGCACCAGCGCTTGTCGTCGAAGGCGGCACGGGCCGCCTTGACCGCCAGCTCGGCATCGGCGGCGTCGCAGGAGGCGACCCTGGTCAGCAGTTGGCCGTTGGCCGGGTTGATGCAATCGAAGGTGGCGCCGTTGACGGCATCCCGGTAGGTGCCGTCGATAAAGGCTTGCGAGGGCAGGGTCAGATGGGCGGCCTTGTGTTGCCACTGGGCCAGGGTCAGGTCACTCATGTTCACTCCTTGAACCGGCAGAAAGTCAGTCTCCGCGTATCAATATGCTAAACATCCTGCCGCTTGTAAATCCATCTTGTAACAATTCATTAAACACTGACCCCGAACAACCCGGGCCAACGGCGGGGCAAACCGGGCGCCCTGGCCTGTGGTGTCTGGGGTCGCGCGGCGGGGCGGGAGCCCGTGTCGCTGGCCTGATCCCTGGGCTAGGCAGGGGGGATCCCGGCGGGCTGTTCCGGGAGAAGGCCCGTCAGAAGCTGGCGGGCGTGTTGGCCGAGATCAGCACGCACTCGTGCTCCCCCACGTTGCGAAAACGGTGCGGGGTGCGGCTGTCGAAGTAGTAGCCATCCCCCGGTGCCAGCAGGTGAACCTGCTCGCCTACCGTGACTTCCACCTGACCCCGGATGACGATGCCGCACTCTTCCCCTTCGTGACTCAGCATGTCGTCACCGGTGTCGGCGCCCGGGGGCAGTATCTCCTGCATCATGCCGATGGCGCGGTTGGCGCGGCTGTGACCCACCAGACGGTAGCTGATGGGGTGGGTGCCGAGATCCGGCATGTCGTCCGCACGGAAGATCACCTCGGAATCCATCTCCGTCTCGTCGGTGAAGAAGCTGGCCAATGACATGGGGATGCCTTCCAGCACCTTGCGCAGGGAGGCCACCGAGGGGCTCACCTGATTTTTCTCGATCTGGGAGATAAAGCCGTTGGTCACACCGGAGCGTTTTGCCAGCTCGCGCTGGGAGAGGGCCGCCTTGGTGCGAACCGCCTTGAGGCGGTGACCGATATCCATCGATAGACACTCCTTGACTGTTTACTATTATTAAAATTGTGTTAAATATCTTATACCACCCCTGAGGGGTGACACCAAGCCGGGCGATAAAAGCCCTTTTTTATGGATTCAGGTGTTTAATTTAATAGGCATGAGCCGGGTGTTACTAAACGCCTTAAGGATGAGGTGACCATGAAACCTGTCAGCGACATCAATACCCCCGACATGTCCGCATTCTGGATGCCGTTCACCGCCAACCAGCAGTTCAAGGCGGCGCCGCGCATCCTGAAGTCGGCAGAGGGGATGTATTATCACTCAGAGGATGGCCGCAAGATACTGGATGGCACTGCCGGACTCTGGTGTTGCAACGCAGGCCATGGTCGGCGCGAGATCGCCGAGGCGGTCTCCCAGCAGATCTCCCACCTCGATTTTGCCCCCACCTTCCAGATGGGCCACCCCCTGCCGTTCGAGCTGGCCAACCGGCTGGTGGAGATCGCCCCCAAGGGATTCGGTCACGTCTTCTATACCAACTCCGGATCGGAGTCCGTGGACACCGCGCTCAAGATTGCACTGGCCTGGCAGCGGGCTCGCGGCCAGGGGACCCGTACCCGGCTCATCGGCCGCGAGCGCGGCTACCACGGGGTGGGTTTTGGCGGCATCTCGGTGGGGGGCATTCCCGGCAACCGCAAGTGGTTCGGCTCCCTGCTGACCGGGGTGGATCATCTGCCCCACACCCTCAATATAGGGAAAAATGCGTTCACCAAGGGATTGCCAGCAGAAGACCTCACCCTGGCCGATGAACTGGAGAAGATTGTCTTTCTGCACGACGCCAGCAACATCGCGGCGGTCATCGTCGAGCCCATCGCCGGCAGCACCGGGGTCATCATGCCCCCCAAGGGCTATCTCAAGCGGCTGCGGGAGATCTGTACCAAACACGGCATCCTGCTGATTTTTGACGAGGTGATCACCGGTTTCGGCCGCCTCGGCTCCCCCTTCGCCGCCCAGGAGTTCGACGTCATCCCCGACATGATCACCTGCGCCAAGGGGCTCACCAACGGAGCCATCCCCATGGGGGCCGTGCTGGTGCAAAACCATATCTATGACGACATGATGGCGGCGGGCAAGGGGGCCATCGAGCTGTTCCACGGCTACACCTACTCGGGTCACCCGGTGGCGGCGGCGGCGGGTCTGGCCACCCTCGAGATCTACCGGAGCGAAAATCTGCTGACCCGGGCAGCCGAGCTGGCGGGCTACTGGGAGGAGGCTGCCCATTCCCTCAAGGGCTGCAAGCACGTGAAGGACGTGCGCAACTACGGCCTGGTGGCGGGCATCGAGCTCGAATCCATGCCCGATGCACCGGGCAAGCGGGCCTACGAGGTGTTCGTGCGCTGTTTCGAGAAGGGGGCGCTTATCCGGGTGACCGGCGACATCATCGCCCTGTCGCCTCCCCTCATCATCGAGCGCAGCCAGATCGACGATCTCTTCACCCTGCTGCAGGACGCCCTGCAGGCCCAGGACTGACCCCCACATCACACAGGATGGCGCTCGTCCCGGGCGTCATCCCCCTGTGCTGCCCCGGCGCGGCGAGGGGAGGACGGATGACCCATCACGGAGGATTTATGAGTTACAGGATCGACAACTTCATTGACGGCGAGACGACCGAGAGTCGCAGCGAGCGTTTCGGTGCCATCTTCAATCCGGCCACCGGCCAGCAGCAGGGCTCCGTCGTTCTCAGCACGGCCGACGAGTGTGCCGAGGCGATTGCCTGCGCCGAGCGCGCCTTTGGGGAGTGGGCCCAGACCCCGCCGCTGGTGCGGGCCCGGGTGCTGTTTCGCTTCAAGGAGCTGATGGAGCAGCACAGGGACGAGCTGGCCCAGCTCATCAGCCGTGAGCACGGCAAGGTCTTCTCCGACGCCCAGGGGGAGCTGACCCGGGGGCTGGAGGTGGTGGAGTTTGCCTGCGGCATTCCCCATCTGCTCAAGGGGGAGCACTCCCTCAACGTGGGCCGCGGGGTGGACAGTCACTCCATGATGCAGCCGGTGGGGGTCTGCGCCGGCATCACCCCATTCAACTTCCCGGCCATGGTGCCGCTCTGGATGTTCCCGGTGGCCCTGGCCTGCGGCAACACCTTCATCCTCAAGCCCTCGGAGAAGGATCCGTCCCTCTCCCTGCGCATGGCCGAACTGCTCAAGCAGGCGGGCCTGCCGGACGGGGTGCTCAACGTGGTCAACGGCGACAAGGAGGTGGTGGACGTGCTGCTGACCGACCCGAGGGTCGGTGCCGTGTCGTTTGTCGGCTCCACCCCCATCGCCCAGTACATCTATGCCACCGCTTCGGCCCACGGCAAGCGGGTGCAGGCCCTGGGCGGCGCCAAGAACCACATGGTGGTCATGCCGGATGCCAATCTGGATCAGGCAGTTTCCGCCCTGATGGGGGCCGCCTATGGCGCGGCGGGCGAGCGTTGCATGGCGATCTCGGTGGCCGTGGTGGTGGGTGACGAGACCGCCGATGCCCTGGTGGCGAAGCTCTCGCCCCTGGTGGCGGCCCTGCGGGTCGGCCCCGGCCTCGGTCAGAGTCCGGAGAACGAGATGGGGCCCCTCATCAGCCGGGAACACCTGGCCAAGGTGCGCGGCTACGTGGATCAGGGAGTGGCCGAGGGGGCCGAGCTGGTGGTGGATGGCCGGGGCCTGAGCCATGGCGAGGGCTACTTCATCGGGGGCAGCCTGTTCGATCGGGTCGGCCCCGAGATGCGCATCTACCGGGAGGAGATCTTCGGCCCCGTGCTCGCCATCGTGCGGGCCCCGGACTACGAGACGGCCCTGCGCCTCATCAACGAACACGAGTACGGCAATGGCACCGCCATCTTCACCGGTGACGGAGATACCGCAAGGGACTTCACCACGCGGGTTCAGGTCGGTATGGTAGGGGTGAACGTTCCCATTCCGGTGCCCATGGCGTTTCACAGCTTCGGTGGCTGGAAACGGTCCATCTTCGGGCCGCTCAACATGCACGGGCCGGATGGGGTGCGCTTCTACACCCGGATGAAGACGGTGACCGCCCGCTGGCCCCAGAGCCTGCGCGCCGGCGCCGAGTTCTCCATGCCGACCATGAAGTGAGCCACCGGCTCGCTGCCATGGCTTTAATCTCTTGCCCCCGCAGGCCGCCGGTCTGCGGGGGCGCTTCTGTCAAGGAGTAACAGATGCGACTGGGTATTCTCGATTGTGACCGGCTGGACCCCGATTTGGTGGGGGATTTTGGTCCCGTTTACTCCGAGATGTTTATCAAGGGTTTCCGGGCGTTGGCCCCCGAGCTGGAATTTCGGGTCTGGTCCGCCCTCGACGGCGATCTGCCCCTGGATCTGACCGAATGTGATGCCTGGCTCATTACCGGCTCGCGTCACGATGCCTACAGCGACATCCCCTGGATCCTGGCGCTGCGCGACTGGATCCGCCGGGCCCACGATGCCAACGTCAAGCTGGCCGGAGTCTGCTTCGGCCACCAGGTGATCGCCCAGGCGCTGGGAGGGGAGGTGATGAAGTCCACCAAGGGGTGGGGGCTGGGGGTGTCGGTCCATGCCATGCAGACGACAAAACCCTGGATGGCGCCGGGTCTGGACACCATCCGCATCCTGGCAAGCCACCAGGATCAGGTGGAGCTGCTTCCGCCGGGGGCGACCCTGCTCGCGGGCAACGACTTCTGCCCCAACTTCATGTTCCTGCAGGGGGATCACATCGTCGCCATCCAGGGGCACCCGGAATTCTCGGTGGCGTACAACCGGGCCCTGATCGAGCGGCGACGGGACAGGCTGCCCGATGCACATTACCAGAGCAGTCTCTCTTCCCTGGAAGGGGAGGTGGATTCCGCCACCATGATGCAGTGGCTGCTGCAGTTCCTCGGCATCCTGCCGATCGGGGCTGACGCGCGCTGAACCCTGTTTGTCATATCCACCGCGCTGATGCTAGATTTTGTAGCAAAATGAAGGATCAAGCGGCGATATGCCCAGTCCGGATGATACACTGGCCGCCATTTTTGGCGGCCTAGTCCATCGACGAGCGCCGCGTCAGTCTGTGAGGGGGCAACCTTGAAACTACAGCAGTTGAAGTATCTGATCGCGGTGCGGGACCACAATCTCAACGTCTCCGTTGCCTCCGATGCGCTCTATACCAGCCAGCCTGGGGTGAGCAAGCAGATCGGCTTGCTGGAGAGCGAGCTGGGGGTACGCATCTTCGAGCGCCGCGGCAAGCACCTGCACCGGATCACCCCGGTGGGGGAGGAGATCATCAAGTGTGCCGAGGCCATGCTCAATATCGAGAGCAAGATCAAGGCCATCTCCCGGGAGTACCTGGATCCGACTGTGGGCACCCTCAACATCCACACCACCCACACCATCGCCCGCTACCTGCTGCCGAAAAGCGTCACCTACTTCACCAAAAAGTACCCCAAGATCTCGTTCCACCTGCATCCTGTGATGTCCGCCACCAAGGAGCAGATCAGCAAGGGATACTCGGATTTTTCCATCGTGGCCCACGAGATAGGCTTCGACAAGGAGCTGATCGCGCTGCCCGCCTACCTATGGACCCTCTCCCTGGTGGTGCCCCAGGAGCACCCCCTGGCCAAGGTGAAGAAGCCGACCCTGGAGCAGCTCTGCCAGTATCCCATCCTGAGCTACGAGAGCGGCGCCACCGGGCGTCAGGTGCAGGACAGGGTGTTCCAGGCTGCCGGCCTCACCCCCAACTACTACATGACGGTGATGGATGCCGGCGTCATCAAGCGCTACGTGGAACTGGGCTTTGGTATCGGCATCATCTCCTCCCTGGTTGCCAACGATAGCGATGCCCCCGGCCTCGTGGCCATCAATCTGGAGCACCTGTTCGAGCCTTGCCCGGCCCAGATCTGCTTCAGCAAGAGCATCCTCTTGCAGAACTACATGTATGACTTCATCAGCTCCTTCTCCCCCCATCTCACCAAGGAGATGATCCAGAACGTGATGCAGCAGCCGACCCAGGCACGCATCGACGAGCTGTTGTCAGGGGTGGAGCTGCCCGTCTACTGATCCCGCTTCCGTTTCTGTGCCGGCACCCCGGGGTGCCGGCCTCCTCCCGCCGAGGTTTCCATGTCCCGCATCCTGCTGCTCGCCAATCTCAACTGTGATCATGTGCTCTCCCTGGCCGAACCCCTGGTGGCGGGGGCGCGGCTGCAATACGTGGATCAGGGGCGCAGACTCGGCGGCGGCGCCGCCAATACCGGCATCGGACTGGTGTGGGCGGGGCACGAGGTGATCATCGCCTCCCGGGTCGGGCTGGACGACACCGGTGACTGGCTGCTGGAGCAGGCGGCCTCATACGGCCTGGATTGCAGCCATGTGGAACGCTTTGGCGGCGAGACCGGCGAGCTGCTGGTGCTGGTGGACGCCACCGGTGAGCGCACCATCCTCAGGCGCCCACGTCGTCCGGATCTGCCGGGGGATCTGCCGACCGAAGGGGTGGACTGCCTCTATGTGAACTATCCGGGCACCGCCATCGTGGGCTACATGCGCCAGATGCTCGCCAAGAGTTTCGTGGTGGCCCAGTATCCCAAGGGGGGGCAGGCCCGCCGCCCCTGCCACGTACTGGTGGCCTCCCGCTCCGATCTCGGCGAGGTGAGCGACCCCTGGCAGCATGCCCGCCAGCTCGCGGGGGATCAGCTCGAATGGCTGGTGCTGACCGAGGGCAAGGCGGGCGCTGTGGCCATTCACGGGGAGGAGCAGGTCAGGGTGGCGGCGCGACCGGTCTCCGTGGTGGATACCACGGGGGCGGGGGATGCCTTCGCGGGCGGCCTCATCCACGGTCTTGCGCGGGGTATGGCCATGGCCGATGCGTTGCAGTGCGCCGTGGACTGGGGCGCCTTCGCGGTGGCTTCCGAGAGCTCCATCCCCTCCCAGGCGCTGCGCAACTGGCTGAAACAGCCCCACTGAACTCGCCGGACAACGGCTCCGGCGATGGCAGAGGAGGTGGGGGGTTGTCGACGGAAACCGCCAAAACCCCTCGCTGAGGCGGCAAGTTTGCGATCAATCAAAGAAAGTGTCGATTTATGTACATCTTCGTCGACACCCGCCCGGGCTGCTCTTACCCTTGTGACTTCACGACTCGGTCGAAGAAGCCCATCCCGTGCACACGCATGTGCAGACCCCCTCTTTGGCCACCGGCTGTCGTCCTGATTTCTGGCTTGTAGTAAGAGGCAAGTGCGACCATGCAACTGACACGATTTACCGACTACGCCCTGCGTACCCTGACCTTCCTGGCCATCCAGCCCGGTGATCGCCTGTCGACCATCACGGAAGTGGCCGACACCTTCGCCATCTCCCGCAATCACGTGGTCAAGATAGTGCATCAGCTCGGCATCAAAGGTTACATCGAGACGGTGCGTGGCAAGCATGGGGGCATCCGCCTCGGCCGTGCCGCCGTCTCCATCAACCTGCGCGATGTGGTGATGGACATGGAGCACGTGCTCTGCCCGGTGGACTGCAAGCGCGAAAACTGCCGTCTCTCCGGGGG
Organism: Aeromonas sp. s6; assembly: GCF_040907815.1. NCBI lineage: Bacteria > Pseudomonadati > Pseudomonadota > Gammaproteobacteria > Aeromonadales > Aeromonadaceae > Aeromonas > Aeromonas sp. s6. Next base: position 14,586 of record NZ_JBFOCN010000024.1, on the reverse strand, counting down.
CTGCCGCATCCAGGGCATTCTGCGCCGCGCCATGCACGCCTTCCTCGAGGTACTGGGGGAGTACACTTTGGCGGATGCGGTGCGGGATCCCACTCGTCTGTGCCACCTTCTCGGCATAGAGCAGGATAATATTCTGACCATGGCATGATGCCACGGTGAATGACAGAGGGGCCTGCGGGCCCCTCTGTCATTGCCAGCGGTCAGAGCTGGGGCACAAGGGTGATGGCACCGTGCAGACAGGCGAGGCCACAGGCGCCGCAGCCATCGCAGGCGGCCATGTTGACGGTCACTCCCTCGCTGCCGACCTTGATCGCCTGCTGGGGGCAGGCATCTTCACACAGCAGGCAGTAGTAGCCCTGACGGGCCTGGCAGCTCGCCTCTATCCTGACCCGGGTCTGCACCTGGCGGCCGAGGCAGAGATCCAGTGCGCCCGTGGGGCAGGCTCTGGCGCAGCTGCCGCAATAGCTGCACTGGCCACAGGCGAGATCCAGCACTGGGGTACCGGCGATGGGGCTGCCGTCATATTCGGGGCGATCGGCGGGCTTGATGAGGCCGTTGGGACACGCCTTGAAGCAGTCGCCACAACGGGTGCAGAGGGTGAGGAACTGGGACTCGTCGATGGCCCAGGGCGGGCGTGCCTCATGGCAGACCACCTCGGGTCTGCGGGGGCTCCCCCATGCGTGTGCCAGCCAGCGACAGAAAAAATGCGTCATGCCCACCTCTATACCTATTAGGGGTTAATTTTATCCAGTTTTGGGCCGGCAAGCCAGAGAATAGCGGCGGGCAGGATCGCAAGCCGGGTTGCCCTTGTGTAAGCTAGGCGGGTCTTTTTGCGGGATTGAATGAACTCATGTGGCTATTTCTGTGGCGTGCTTCTCTGCTCTATGTCTTCCCCTTGCTGATGTGGGCCTACTGCCATCTCAAGGGTATCGAGTTCAGTGAACTGGATACCGGGGTCAACAGCCACAAGTGGGTGGTGCTGGCGGCCTACCTGCTCTATGTGCTGATCTGGTTGCTGCTCAACCGCTATCTCGAACTCTTCCTGCGCCAGCGGGGGCGCCGATGACCCCGCTGCTGACCTGGTGGCCTGCCATGCTGGCTGGCGGGCTGGCACTGCTGTTCGGCTGGTGGTGGGGGCGGCGCAGCGGCCGTGAAGAGGTGCTGCTGCTGGAGGAGCGTTATCAGGGGTTGCAGGATCGCTGGGACGCGCTGCAGGACGAGAAGATGCTGGCTCAGCAGAAGCTGGATCAGCAGCAGACCCTGCTGCTCAAGCTCACCGCCCGCCTCAAGGAGGCCGAGGCGACTCTGCGCAGCGAACGCATCGCCAGCGCCGAGAAGCTGCAGTTGCAGCAAGAGGCTGAGCAGCGCCTCGGCCAACAGTTCGAGAACCTCGCCAATCGTATCTTTGAACAAAATGCTGGAAACTTCCGCGAACTGAATCAGAACAGCATGGATCTCCTGCTGACTCCACTCAAAGAGCAGTTGGAGGGCTTTCGCCGCCAGGTGGGAGAGACCCACGCCCAGGAGACGGCCCAGCGCCACAACCTCAAGTTCGAGCTGGAGCGCCTTGCCGAGCTCAACGCCCGCATGACCGAAGAGGCGGCGGCGCTGACCCGGGCCCTCAAGGGCGACAGCAAGCAGCAGGGCAACTGGGGGGAGGTGGTGCTGGCGCGGATCCTCTCCGAGTGCGGCCTGCGCGAGGGGCATGAGTACCACACCCAGGTCAACATCGAGGTGGACAAGGGCAAGCGCTACCAACCCGACGTCATCGTCCACCTGCCCCAGGAGAAGGACATCATCATCGACGCCAAGGTGTCGCTGACCGCCTATGAGCGCTGGTACAACGCCGCTGACGATCTGGAGAAGGCGGTGGCGCTCAAGGAGCACGTCGCCTCGGTGCGCAACCATATCCGCGAGCTGGGCCGCAAGGATTACCAGCAGTTGCCCGGGGTGCGCACCCTGGACTATGTGCTGATGTTCGTGGCGGTGGAGCCTGCCTTCCTCGCTGCCCTTGAAGCGGACCCTTCCCTGGTGCGCTACGGGCTGGAACACAACATCTTGCTGGTGAGCCCTACCAACCTGATGGTGGCGCTGCGCACCATAGAGAACCTGTGGCGCTACGAGCGGCAGAACCAGAACTCGCGCCAGATAGCGGAGCGGGCCGGTCGCCTCTACGAGAAGCTGCGGCTGTTCGTGGAGGAGATGCAGCAGATGGGGGGCAGCTTGCACAAGGCGCAGGAGAGCTACGACAAGGCGATGGGCCGGCTGGTCAACGGTCGTGGCAACCTGATCGCCCAGGCCGAGCGCTTTCGCGAGCTGGGGGTCGAGGTGACCAAGCCCTTGCCGGACGCGCTGGTGGACAGGGCGCTGGAGCGGGAGGAGTCGGCGGACTGAGGGGAATCGTCATTCGCCGGGACAACGAAAAGGGCAGCCATTGGCTGCCCTTTTCGTTTCATGCAACAGCCTGGACGGCTGCTTATTGCTTCCAGAAGGAGGGGAAGAAGAGCACCGCCACCGTCAGGATCTCGAGGCGTCCCAGCAGCATGCCGAACGACAGTATCCACTTGGCCGCATCCGGCAGACTGGCGAAGTTGGTGCTGGGACCGATGACAGGCCCCATGCCCGGGCCCACGTTGGCCACGGCGGTGATGGAGCCCGAGATGGCGGTCAGGGGGTCCAGCCCGATGGCGGCGAGCAGGGCGGCGATGAGCAGGATGATGGCGAAGTAGACCAGCACGAAGGAGATCAGGGAGCGGATGATGGCGTCGTTGACCGGACGGCCGTTGTACTTCTGGGGAAACACGGCGGAGGGGTGCATCAGCTGGCGCATCTGTTTCTTGAACAGGGCGAAGGCCACCTGGACCCGGAAGATCTTGAGCCCGCCCGAGGTGGAGCCGGAGCAGGCGCCGAGTGCCAGCAGGATGATGAAGATAATGGTGGTGAGCGGGCCCCAGGTGCCGAAGTCGCCGAGTCCGAAACCCGTGGTGGTGAGCACGGAGACGATATTGAAGCTGCTGATGCGCAAGGCATCCATGAAGCCGTAGATGTCTCTCACCCAGAGGTAGAAGGTGACGACCAGGGTCACCCAGACGATCAGCCAGAAGAAGCCCTGCACCTGGGCATCCTTGAACAGGCTGTTGTCACGGCGGGAGAGAGCCTGCACATAGAGCAGGAAGGGCAGGCCGCCGAGGAACATGAAGAGGGTGCCTATCCAGTGCGCCGCGTGGGAGAAGTGGGACATGGATTGGTCCGAGGTGGAGTAGCCGCCGGTGCTGAGGGTCGTCATGGCGTGGTTGACCGCTTCGAACAGGTTCATGCCACTCACCCAGTAGGCGAGGAAGCAGAGCATGGAGAGTACCAGATAGACCAGCACTATGTTGTTGGCCACCGTTTTGGCGCGGGGGGCGCTCTTGTCGGACCAATCCGAGCTCTCGGTCTGGAACAGCTTCATGCCACCGACGTTGAGGTAGGGCAGCACCGCCACCGCCATCACGATGAAGCCGACCCCGCCCAGCCACTGCAGGATGGATCGCCACAGCAGGATGCTGTGGGCCATGCCGTCCAGCCCCGACAGCACGGTGGATCCCGTGGTGGTGACCCCCGACATGGTCTCGAAGTAGGCGTCGGCAAAGTCGATATGGGTGATGAAGACGAAGGGCAGGGCCCCGAAGACGCAGGCGACCACCCAGACCGAGGTGGTGAGCAGGAACATCTCCCGCACGCCGAGGTGAAACTCTGCCTTGCGACCGTAATGGAGGCAGAGCAGGGCGGCACCATGGGTGATCAAGACCGACTTGAGAAATTCGACGAAACCTTCCGAACCGGTCAGCAGGGCCAGCAGGGTGGGCAGCCACATGAAGAGCGCCAGCTTGGAGAGTACCAGCCCGAGCGTGAAGACGATGGGATGCAGCTTGATCATGCAAGATAACCTGGTCGTTGATTGAAAAAAGACCCGGACCTTTCCTGAGAAAAGGGGCCGGGTCCGGATACCGTTGCCAGAGACATGGCCGGCTTACAGGAAGAAGGGACTGGGCTGGAACAGACGCTCCACTTCCGGGATGTACTTCTTGTCCACCAGAAACATCACCACGTGGTCATCCTGCTGTATCTGGGTACGATCGTGGGCGATCAGCACCTCATCACCGCGCACCACTGCGCCTATGGTGGTGCCCGGGGGCAGCTTGAGCTCGCCCACCGTCTTGCCCACCACCTTGGAGGTGTTCTCGTCCCCGTGGGCGATCGCCTCGATGGCTTCGGCCGCCCCGCGGCGCAGGCTGTAGACGTTGGCGATGTCGGCGCGGCGCACATGGGTCAGCAGGGCCGAGATGGTGGCCTGCTGGGGGGAGATGGCGATGTCGATGGAGCCGCCCTGTACCAGGTCCACGTAGGCGCCGCGCTGGATCAGCACCATGGTCTTCTTGGCCCCCATCTTCTTGGCGAGCAGGGCCGACATGATGTTGGCCTCATCCTCGTTGGTCACCGCGATGAAGACGTCGATCTGGTCGATGTGCTCCTCCGCCAGCAGCTCCTGATCCGCCGCATCGCCGCAGAAGACAATGGTGTGTTCCAGATGCTCGGAGAGCTGCTCCGCCCGCTTCTGGTTGCGCTCGATGAGCTTGACGCTGTAGCGCTTCTCTAGCTGGCGGGCGAGGCCGGCGCCTATGTTGCCGCCGCCGACGATCATGATGCGCCGGTAGGGGCTCTCGAGGCGTTGCAGTTCAGACATCACGGCACGGATATGGCCCGCCGCAGCTACGAAGAACACCTCGTCATCGGCTTCGATGATGGTGGTGCCCTGGGGGCGGATGGAGCGCCCCTGGCGGAAGATGGCGGCGACCCGGGTTTCGATGTTGGGCATGTGTTCCCGCAGGGTGGAGAGCGCATTGCCCACCAGGGGGCCGCCGTAATAGGCCTTGACCGCCACCAGGCCCACCTTGCCGTCGGCAAAATCCACCACCTGCAACGCCCCCGGATACTCGATCAGGCGGCGTACATAGTCGGTCACCAACTGCTCGGGGGCGATCAGGTGATCCACGGGGACGGATTCGGGCAGGAACAGGCGATCCCGCTCCACCAGATAGGCGGGGGAGCGAATGCGCGCCACCTTGTTCGGGGTGTTGAACAGGGAGTAGGCGACCTGGCAGGCGACCATGTTGGTCTCGTCGCTGTTGGTGACGGCGACCAGCATGTCGGCATCCTGGGCGCCGGCTTCGCGCAGCACCCTGGGATGGGCGCCGTGGCCATTCACCACCCGCAGGTCGAATTTGTCCTGCAGTTCGCGCAGGCGCTCGCTGTCGGTGTCGACGATGGTGATGTCGTTGTTCTCGCCGGCGAGGTTCTCGGCCAGAGTGCCACCCACCTGACCTGCGCCCAGAATGATGATTTTCATAAGGCCATCTTACTCAAGGTTGTTGCTTCGTAATGAGGCGGCCCGTCACCGGGCCTGCCATCCGCCGGTTCGGCCTACAGCTTGATGAGCTTGGCATAGTAGAAGCCGTCCATCTCCGCCTCGCCGGGCAGGAACTGGCGACCCGGACAGGCCGGGGTGTCTTCTGCATGCAACGGCACCAGGCGGGCATCCGGGGTATCGGCCAGGAAGGCGCGGATCTGCTCCCGGTTCTCTTCCGGCAACACGGAACAGGTGGCGTAGAGCAGGGTGCCGCCCTGCTTCAGCTTGCCCCAGAGGGCGTCGAGAATGCGGCGTTGCAGCTCGGCCAGTTCGCGGATGTCCTGATCCCGGCGCAACCACTTGATGTCGGGGTGACGACGGATGACGCCGGTGGCGGAGCAGGGGGCATCCAGCAGGATGCGGTCGAACTGCCCCTGTGGCCACCACAGCTCCGGCGTGCTGGCATCACCGTGGATCACTTGGGCCTGAAGGCCGATGCGATCCAGGTTCTCCTGCACCCGCTTGAGGCGGTTGTCGTCTGCGTCGACGGCAACCACGCCGGCAAGGGCCGGCTGGCGTTCCAGCAAATGGGCGGTTTTGCCGCCGGGGGCGGCGCAGGCGTCCAGCACCCACTCGCCCGGCTGGGGATCGAGCAGGGCGGCGGCCTGCTGGGCGGCACCGTCCTGCACCGAGCAGTCACCCTGCTCGAAGCCGGGCAGCTTGGTCACGTCGCAGGGGCGCTCCAGCAGGATGCAATCTTCCCCTTCCACACCGGCCATGGCCGGGATGCCCGCCTCGTTCATGCGGGCCAGCATGGCCTCGCGGCTCTGGCGCTGGCTGTTGTTGCGGATCCACATGGGCGGGCGCTGGTTGTTGGCCTCCATGATGAACTCCCAGTCATCGGGATAGGCCTGACGCAGGCGCTTGGTGAGCCATTCGGGATGGCCGAGGCGGACGCTGGGGACGCGGTCGATGCGCAGCAGGATCACTTCGGCGCTGCGCTGGAAGTTGCGCAGTACGCCGTTGATGAGGCCGCGCAGGGAAGAACCCTTGAGCAGCTTGACGGCGTTGACGGTCTCGGCCACGGCGGCGTGAGCCGGAATACGGGTATAGATGAGCTGGTAGAGGCCAACCAGGATGAGGTAGTGGAAGATGCGGCTCTTGTTCTTGAGCGGCTTGTCCATCATCTCGCTGACCGCCGCATCGAGACGGGGCAGCCAGCGCAGGGTGCCGTAGCAGAGTTCTTGCAGGAGGGCGCGATCGCGAGGGGCGACCTTCTCCTGGGCAGCAGGCAGAACGGCGGAGAGAGATTGACCCTGATCCAGCACCTGTTGAATGACGAGAGCAGCCTGTGCGCGTGTTTTCATAGCGTTACCTTAGATGCACAAGTCGGGGCCAGGGCCCCGCTTGTGTCAATTCAATCCAGATCAAATCAGTTGCGTGCCAGGTTCAAACCAGTCGCGGCGAGAGTTGAGCAGATCCGAAACGGACATGGCCTTCTTGCCGGGAGGTTGCAGGGTCAGCAGGCGCAGCACGCCCTGACCGGTGGCAACCTCGATCCCCTGCTTGTCGGCCTTGAGCAGGGTGCCGGCTGCCTGGCAGTGATCCTGTGCGACGACCTCGGCCTGCCACACCTTGACGGTCTGTCCGGCGACGTCGAACCAGCTGATGGGCCAGGGGTTGAAGGCTCGGATGCAGCGTTCGATGGCAACGGCGTCCATCGACCAGTCGATGCGGGCCTCTTCCTTGGAGAGCTTCTCGGCGTAGTTGGCCAGCGCATCGTCCTGGGGCTCGGCAGCGGTGTCGCCGGCAGCCATGGCGTCCAGGGTATCGACCAGTGCCTGCGGGCCCAGACCGGCCAGCTTGTCATAGAGGCTGGCAGAGGTCTCATCACTGGCGATGGGGCAGGTTACCTTGCGGATCATGGCGCCGGTATCCAGCCCCACGTCCATCTGCATGATGGTGACGCCGGTTTCGGCATCCCCCGCCCAGATGGAGCGTTGAATCGGGGCGGCACCGCGCCAGCGCGGCAGCAGGGAGCCGTGGACGTTGATGCAGCCCAGACGCGGCGTATCAAGCACCGTCTTGGGGAGGATCAGGCCATAAGCCACGACGACCATCAGATCGGCACCCAGAGCGGCCAGTTCGGTCTGCGCCGCTTCATTGCGCAGGGAGGCAGGCTGGTAGACCGGCAGATCGTGGGCCAGCGCCAGCTCCTTGACCGGGCTGGCGGTGAGCTTCTGGCCGCGACCGGCGGGCTTGTCCGGCTGGGTATAAACGGCGACGACCTCGTGGCCGGAAGACAACAACGCCGCCAGATGACGGGCGGCGAAGTCGGGGGTACCGGCAAAAATCAGTTTCAGCTTGTTCAATGGAGCGTATCCTCAGAGGACTTTGCGATCTTCACGGGCCATCTTTTCCAGCTTCTGACGAATGCGCTGGCGCTTGAGCGGGGACAAGTAATCCACAAACAGCTTGCCGACCAGATGATCCATCTCATGTTGTATGCAGATGGCGAGCAGATCGTCCGCTTCCAGCTCGAAGGTGTTGCCGTGGCGATCTTGCGCCCTGACCTTGACCCACTCGGCGCGCGGAACCAGAGCACGGTTGCCGGGCACGGAGAGGCAGCCCTCTTCGATGCCGGTGCTGCCGGACTGCTCCAGGATCTCCGGGTTGATCAACACCAGCTGTTCTTCGCGGTTCTCGGAGACATCGATGACGATGATGCGCTGATGAATGTCGACCTGGGTCGCGGCCAGGCCGATGCCTTCCTCCGCGTACATGGTTTCGAACATATCATCTACAATGTGTTGTAACTCGGGTGTAAAGGCTTCGACAGGGGCCGCGACTGTGCGCAGACGCTCATCGGGGAAACGCAATACATCTAGAATGGCCATAATTTTTTCTTTAGTTTCATATAAACGCAGTCAATATTGACGTAATTCTAGTCATTTACGCCGACAAAAAACAGCAACACTTTGCGTGCAGAAGTAACAGGGAGTGTTATGTATCTGAAGCAAATCGTCGTCGCCTGCCTGGCGACAGCCCTGGCCGGTGGCGCCATGGCACAGCAGTTGACGCTCAAATCCGGTTACCCCGAGACTTATGTGGTGCAAAAAGGGGACACCCTCTGGGATATCTCGGGCCAGTATCTGGCCGAACCCTGGCTCTGGCCACGCCTCTGGAACATCAATCCGCAGATCGCCAATCCCCACTGGATCTATCCCGGTGACGTGCTGCACCTGAGCTGGGTCAATGGTGAGCCTCGGCTCGGCAAAGCCAATCAGGGGGGCAAGCAGGTCATCCGTCTCTCACCCAAGAACCGCTATGAAAACAAGGCCAATCCCATACCGACCCTGCCTCTGAGCGAGATAGCGCCCTTCCTGCAGACCGACCACATTCTGGCCAACAGCCAGCAGAGCAAGGACCTGCCCTATGTGCTCGGCAACAATGACAAGCATGTCGGGATGCTGGAGGGCGACATTCTCTATGTGAAAGGAGCCCTGAACCCGGGCCAGAGTTATGGCCTCTATCGCCCGGGGGTGGCATACAAGGACAAGCATACCGGCGAGTCGCTCGGTCAGGAGGCAATTTTTGTCGGCACGGTGCGGGCAGAGGAGTACCTTGCCCACGACACCACCAAAGTGACGCTGACCCATAACCGGCGTGAGGTGTATCAGGGCGACAAGGTGATGCCGCTGCCGTCGCAGGAGAGCATCTCTGCCGTGTTCATGCCAAAGGCGGCACCTTCCATTTCCCCCGGCTATGTGATCGAGCTGCCGAGCAAGGTACATGGTGGGGGCAAGTTTGATGTGGTACTCATCAACAAGGGGGAGCGTGATCAGGTGGCCCCGGGCGATGTGCTCGAGATCCTGCGCCCGGGAGCCGAGATGGTGGACAAGAATGGCAAGGTGTCATACCGGGAATATTCATCCGTCTATGACAAGGCGTTCTATTCTGCCGGCAAGTCATCGCTGCCTGCCGAGGCTGTTGCCAGAGTCATGCTGTTCAAGGTCTACGACAAATTGAGTTACGGTCTTATCCTGCAGAGCCAGGATCTGGTCGGATCTGGTTATCAGGTCAGTAATTTCTGACGTGTCCTTGCCACTGGAGCGGTTGTCGCTATGGCTGACGCTGGATGCCGTTACAGGCATAGGCCCGGTCACCGCCGCTCGCCTGTTGGCTCATGTGGGTGGTGACATCACAACTCTGTTTGACTCAGACGATGGCGCCCTGCGAGCTCTTGGTCTGCAGAGTGTCCAGATTCAGCAGATGAGATGGCCTCTTCCTGTCGTGGAGCAGGGATTGAGCTGGGCCGCCGAGCCCGGCAATCACCTCCTCTGTCCCGATGACCCCGCATATCCTGCCCTGCTCAAAGAGATCCCCGGCGCCCCGCTCTTGCTTTACTGCCGCGGGAACGTCTCATCCCTCTCCCTGCCACAGTTGGCGATGGTGGGTACCCGCCACCCCACCTATGCCGGCAAAGACAATGCGACACGCTTGTGTGCCGAGTTGGTGGGCTGTGGTCTGGCGATCACCTCCGGCCTCGCGTTGGGCATCGATGGCGTCTGCCATCAGCAGGCGCTGGCATCGGGCGGAATCACCCTGGCGGTGCTGGGATCCGGTCTGGATTGTCTCTACCCCAAGCGTCATCAGGGGTTGGCGATGCAGATCCTCGAGCAGGAAGGTCTGCTTGTCTCCGAGTTGGCGCCCCAGCAAGGCCCCCTGGCTGAACACTTCCCTCGCCGCAACCGTATCATCAGTGGTCTGTCGCTGGGGACACTGGTGGTGGAAGCGGCAGAACAGAGTGGTTCGCTCATCACGGCCCGTTATGCGCTGGAGCAGGGCCGCGAGGTCTTTGCCGTTCCCGGCGCCCCGCAAAATGCACAGGCAGCAGGGTGCAACCGTCTGCTTCAACAGGGTGCCAAGCTGGTCTTGAATGCCGCCGATATCCTGGAAGAGTTTCCAAGGCTGGTCTTGCCCCCTGGACCCGCCAACGGTTCTTCCGAGGCGCAGCATAATAGCGAATTGCCTTATGCCGATTTGTTGGATAACGTAGATTATGAGACCACGAGCGTGGATACCGTTGCCGAACGGGCCCGGCTTCCTGTCGATGTCGTACTGGGCAGGTTGGTAGAGCTGGAGCTGGTTGGTGCAGTGATGGCGGTAGCCGGTGGATACGTCAGAGCGAGGAGGGCGAATCATGTTTGATGTATTGATGTACCTTTTCGAGACCTACATCCACAGCGATGCAGATGTGATGGTCGAGCAGGATGAACTCACCGACGAACTGAGCCGGGCCGGTTTCGACAAGGACGAGATCGAGAAAGCGCTCAACTGGCTGGAGCGACTGGCCAACCTGCATGACAGCGAGCGGGAAGTCTATGTCACCGCAAGCCAGCAGGGCTCTATGCGGATCTATGCGCCGCAGGAGCTTGTTCGCCTCAGTACTGAATGTCGCGGTTTCCTGCTGTTCCTGGAGCAGGCGCAAGTGCTGAATGCCGAAACCCGTGAAATCTGCATCGAACGGTTGCTCGAGCTGGACAAGCCGGACATCGAGCTGGACGATCTGAAGTGGGTCGTCATGATGGTGCTGTTCAATGTGCCAGGCAGCGAAAACGCCTACCAGCAGATGGAAGAGCTGGTGTTTGACGAGTCGGACGGCGTCATCCACTGACAGCCCGGTGCCGCGCTGGTAGAATTCAGGCCATCTGGATTTCAAGGCGCGGCCCATGTCAAAGATCGATCACCACCTCTTCTCTGCCCACGAACATGCCTTCGAGCGCGAGCCGTGCCCGCAGTGTGGTGCTGAACTGGTGATCCGCCAGGGCAAGCACGGTCCCTTCCTTGGTTGTTCAGCCTATCCCGCTTGCGATTACATTCGCTCCCTCACCCCCTCTGGCCGCGATATAGAGAAAGTGCTCGAGGGGTCGTCCTGTCCGGATTGTGGCCATTCACTGGCCATCAAGAAGGGTCGTTACGGTCTGTTTGTGGGATGTACCCAGTACCCGGCCTGTCAGCATATCGAATCCCTTCAGGAGAGTGACGATACCCAAATCCTCTGCCCGGAGTGTGGTAAAGGTCATCTGGTGAGCCGCACGTCCCGTTATGGCAAACAGTTCTACTCGTGTGACGCCTATCCTCACTGCAAGTATGTGGTGAATGACAAGCCGGTTCCCATGCCCTGTCCCGAGTGTGGCTGGGGCATCATGATCGAGAAGAAGGTGCGGGGAAACCTGCGCTGGGTCTGCCCGCAAAAGAAATGCTCCCACCAGATTGAGCGGGTATAATCTCGCCGCCCATGATCAGGCAGGCGGATTGCTGGTCAGCGTGAGGTTGTGAGCCGATGCGCATCGCCCAACTTGCCTTGATCCTGACCTGATCGCCATCTCAAACTCCCTGCGGTTGCTCGGTTCACTGATGCACTCAAGCGTCTGAGCCGAAATGCATGACTGAAGAGGAGCAGGGATATAGCCCATATCGCAGCAGTGATGGCCCCGATGCCGTCATGTCGGTTCAACATACAATCCAGTGATGAGAGGCGGCAGCGTGGCTGTCGCATGTGCCTATGCCAAATGAATTTGAACAAGCGGTTGCCGCCCTTCAAGGAGAAGGGGTTATCGCCTATGCCACCGAAGCCGTGTTTGGTCTGGGGTGTGATCCTGATTCCGAAGCCGCCGTGCAGCGGCTGCTGGCCATCAAGCAGCGGCCGGTGGAGAAGGGATTGATCCTGATCGCGGCAGATCTGGCGCAATTGCAGGACTACATCGACTTGAGCCAGCTCAGCGATGAGCAGCTTGCTCGCGTGCAGGCGAGCTGGCCTGGTCCCTTCACCTGGATCATGCCCGCTCGCGCGACGACGCCGTCCTGGTTGACCGGTCAGTTCGAGACCCTGGCGGTGCGGGTCACAGGCCATCCCCAGGTGCAAGGGCTTTGCCGGGCATTTGGCAAACCGCTGGTGTCCACCAGTGCCAATCTCACCGGTGAGGAGCCCGCTCGCCGGGTGGCTGATATTTGCGATCTGCTGGCAAGCCAGCTGGCTTACATTCTGCCCGGCGAAGTCGGGGGGCAAGCCAACCCGTCCGAAATCAAGGACGCCCGCACCGGGGCCATCATTCGCCCATCCTGAGTTGGGCACGGCCCTGTTTCATGCAGGTTGTGCGATGAGGTCATGACAATACGAGAAGTGCAGGCAGTGCATGCATGATGCCTGTCTGACAGGAGATAAAATGAGCAAACCGGATGTGGCCCAGGTAAAAGCCTTCCTGCTGCAATTGCAGGATGATATCTGCCGTGGCCTGGAGCAGGCCGATGGATGCGGGCACTTTGTGGAAGATGCCTGGAGTCGCGAAGGTGGTGGTGGCGGTAGAACACGGGTGCTGCGCCAGGGGGCGGTGATCGAGCAAGGTGGGGTCAACTTCTCCCATGTCTATGGCGATGCCATGCCGGCATCCGCGACCGCACATCGTCCCGAACTGGCTGGCCGCAGGTTTGAGGCCATGGGGGTGTCGCTGGTGATCCACCCGCATAATCCCTATGTACCGACCAGCCATGCGAATGTGCGGTTCTTCATCGCCGAGAAAGAGGGGGAGGAGCCGATCTGGTGGTTTGGTGGCGGCTTCGACCTGACGCCCTTCTATCCGTTCGAAGAGGACGTGAGGCATTGGCATCAGGTCTCCCATGATCTCTGTCAGCCGTTCGGCACCGACATTTATCCCGAGTTCAAATCCTGGTGCGATCATTACTTCTTCCTCAAGCATCGGGGCGAGACGCGCGGGGTGGGTGGTCTTTTCTTCGATGACCTGAACCGCTGGCCATTTGCCGACTGCTTTGCCTTCATGCGTGCAGTGGGTGAGGGTTACCTGGCGGCCTACTTGCCGATTGTCGAGCGACGTAAGGAGCTTGCTTATGGGGAGCGGGAACGGGCATTCCAGCTTTATCGCCGTGGCCGCTACGTGGAGTTCAATCTGGTCTACGACCGCGGGACCCTGTTCGGACTGCAGACGGGGGGGCGTACCGAATCCATTCTGATGTCGATGCCGCCGCTGGCGCGCTGGGAGTACGACTGGCAGCCGGAGGCTGGTAGCCCGGAGGCATTGCTCTACAGCGACTACCTCAAACCGCGCGAGTGGTTGTGACCAGAGGGGCCATGATGGCCTCTTCTTATTGGCCGATATTCGGCTTGTTCCTTCATGAGAAAACCCGTTAAATCGGGATATTGCTCTCAAAAGGAACGCCTTGATGGATCGTTATCTGGTTTTTGGCCACCCCGTGCGCCACAGCAAATCTCCCTTCATTCATACCCTGTTTGCCAGGCAGACCCAGCAAGAGCTGGAGTATGGTCTGGCAGAACCTGCCGTCGATGAGTTTGCCAGCGCTCTGAACCACTTCTTCGCCGAAGGAGGGAAGGGGTGCAACGTGACCGTACCTTTCAAGGAGCAAGCCTTCGGGCTGGTGGAGCGGCTGAGCCCCAGGGCCAAGCGGGCGGGAGCGGTCAACACCATCAAACTGACTGATGATGGTGTGCTGCTGGGTGACAATACCGATGGCGCCGGGCTGGTCGCCGATCTCAAGGCTCACGGAGTGAACCTTGCCGGTAGCAGGATCCTGCTTCTGGGGGCCGGTGGCGCAGCTCGTGGCGCCCTGGCCCCCCTGCTGGCGGAAGCGCCGGGCGAGATCGTCGTGGTCAACCGTACCCATGCCAAGGCGGAACAGCTGGCTGTGGAGTTCAGGGATCTGGGCAGCATCACTGCTCAATCCTATGAACAGCTGGTGGGGCTGTTCGATCTCATCATCAATTCCACCTCAGCGAGTCTGCAAGGTGAGTTGCCACCTTTGGCGCCAACCCTCATCCACTCGGACATCGCGATCTACGACATGATGTATGGCGCAACGGATACAGCCTTCATCGGCTGGGCCAAGCAACATGGCGCGCGCCATACCATGGATGGATTGGGCATGCTGGTCGAGCAGGCTGCTGAGGCCTTTACCGTATGGCGAGGGATCCGGCCCGGCACCAAGCAGGTATTGAGAGAGTTGCAGCGCAATCTGGGCGTCGTGTGAACCAGCTAGTGTGTATGGAGATGGTATTCACCTGACAGGTGCCCACAAAAGGGAGTGGTCATACGGCTTCAAACCGGATAACAAAACGGTACCCCTACCGTGTTATCCGGAGTCACCGTATGACCACCAACGAG
>NZ_JBFOCN010000023.1:0-16459 GCF_040907815.1 Aeromonas sp. s6 | reverse complement strand
GTAAACTGGCTGGAACACCAGGCAGAACTTGGGGTTCTTCTTCAACCATCGCTCGGTCTGTTTGCTTTTGTGAATGATGTAGTTATCGAGGATCAGTGTGATGGTTTTGGCTCGTCGGTAGTGGCGACGCAGCTTTTCCAGCATGGCGATAAACAGGGATGAGTTTTTCTTTATCCCGCTGACGTAAAGTACTCTTCCATTGCCTGCATGGAGAACGCCTGCCAGGTAATGTTTGGCGTTCTTTCCAGGTGTGACAACCCGCTTTTGCTGCGCTCTGAACATCCAGTCGGCCCCTAATTTGGGATTAAGGTCTATATCGACTTCATCCTCATAAAACACCGGATTATCTGCATCACAGCGGGCCAGTGCCGCGTCGATATTAGCCATTTTCTCCTGATAGGCAGGGTCTTTTATCCGCAAGGTCGGCACGGGCCTTCGCCAGACAATGCCCATATGCGGTAACCATCGGCGGAGCGTGGAGGCTGCCATATTGAGCCCCATTAACCGATTGATTTTGATAGCCAATAGTTCGGTACACCAACGGCTGCGCTGATAACCAAAATCTTGCGGAGAAAACTGCATGAGCAGCACCAGTAAGGTGACAATCTTGGCGACAGGTAAGATCGGGGCACGGCCAGCCGGTAAGGCTTCTAACGCCCCCACACCTTCATCCCGATACCACCGAAGCCAACGGCCGATGGTCGAGCGAGCAGCGCCGGTAAGGTGATGAACATCAGTGATCGTGCGTCCTTCATGTAACAGCAAGATGGCCATCAAGCGACGAGCATGCCCTTTATCACGCGTGGCATGGATGATTTTGTGAATGCGGCGCCGTTGTGGTCGTGGCAGGGGTGGTAGGATAGGCATCAACTCAGTCCTTTTGGTGTGGCTTGTTTTGTTTCGCGCCTAATGAGATCGCACAAACTGGACTGAGTTCCCTTCTTCCTGTGATCTACTATTCGGAACAGCTATTTAGCGCTTCAGTCCTGAGTTTCGCGAACGCCAGATCGAAGTTAACTACATTGGGGAACTGGTGGCGTGCGATACCTTCATCGTCGGTGTACTCAAGGGGGACAAGGTGTATCTGGGAATCGTGCTGGACGGCTAAAACCGTCATGCCTGGGGACGGCACTATACCGGCAAGTTGCCGGTGACTTCGGTTCATGTGCTCAATGAAACGGTCCTGCCGTTCTTTGAAGCACATGAACCGTGTGTCTATCCCATCTCCTGTCAGATAACTGGCGCGCGTTCTGCGGACGCCCTGACCATCATTCCAACGAGCTGTTCTTGCAACTGGGGGATTGAACTCTGGGCTAACACGGTACGCAGGCCACAGAGCAATGACTTTATCGAACGACTGCATCGTACCATGCTGGATGAACACTTCCTTATCAAGAGGCGGACGACCAAGCCGTAAGGTCCCGGAATGAGTCAGTGGGGCAGATTCAGACAGACTTACATCGCTACCTGGAGCGCTGCAACACCCAGCTGCCACATCTGGGTAGGATGTTGGAGGTACATACCTCCTATCGTATGTTCAAGAAGGGGCAAAAGTTGACACCGAAGGAACTGCGCTCTAAATCAGCGTAACCAAAACACCGGTTTGAGGCCGGTGTCAGGTGATAACCATATCGGTACAGTTATTATAATCAACAACACTGCATTAAATAATCACAAATTGATTTTTGAGATATTTTCAATAGTAGTGATTTTACAAAAACAAGTGTTAGCTAAACCTGTGAGAAAAACTCCACTAGAGACTTAATAGATACATTGTCATCTTTTGCTTTTCTAAATATATCACGTAAAATATCCCTTTTTTCACTACTTAATAGTATTCTGTTTTCAATGGTGTCGCGGATTATGCCTCGTTCTAAAGTACGCCTCTTAGGAATATCGATCTTGATTAATTTGTCTCGCAGCAGCATTTGCCTAATAAATGATTTTAAATCAAGCTTATCCTTGGAGTCATCAATGCTAAGAGTGTACTCATCACCATATGCATTTCTTGAGGCAGGGGACTCAAAACGATAACCCCATGTGCACCCAGTTTTCTCGGTTATCCTATTGTTCCAGAATTCATATATTAATAGTGGTAAATCACTTTCAATGTCAGAGGTAAATATAGAGATGAAGTGGATATGAAACCCTATATATGGTGAGTGATCCACTTTCATTATATAACCAACCATGTTTTTTAATGTTGCGTCTCTAACTAAGTTCCTTAATAGACGGTCTTTCAGATGCAGCATGCTGATTAAATCACTCTCGCAATCTAAAAAGGATGTTGCACGTTTAAAAGGGTCATCAAATATGTCTTTATTTGGTATTATCCCAAGTCGCATCGTAACTACACGTAACCCACCATGAATCTTAACTAGATCATCAATGTAATTTATACAAGAAGCAATATTTTTCTCTGCAGAAAAATAGAACTCTTTAATCTGTTTCTTGTTAATAACTTTTGTTTTGCGAGTTTCATTGTCATTAACGCTCTCTTTACTCATGTCCTTTATAGGGTTAGCTACACTTGTGTAATACGGTTTATGATAAATAAACGTCATGAAGTTTTTACGTATATCAAGTGGATGCATATCATAAATATTGATGCGATGGCACTTACAGAATTCTATAAAAAAGTATAGCAATGGATTTATTTTATGAGTTTTTAATTTTTCAATTTCATCTCGTAGCTCATAGGCAACATCCAAAACGTTAACGCTTTTAGCTTCAGGTCTTATTATTTCTTTTGTTTTCTTTGGGGGAGGGAGCGATTCTTTAACTGAGTTTAATTTAATAATGCATGAAGTAAAACTAGTGAGTGCGCTATAAAATGAACCTAAAAAAATCACAGAAGGTTGTTTTGATGATGCATTAATCAAAATTGAGCCACTCTTGTCTATGCGATAGTAAATAGAGTGGCTACACTCATTAAAATTTAAGAAAGCAAGCCTCATCTCTTCATTTATAGCCGAAAGGTAGGAATATTTACACCTAATTGATTCCACGATCCCCCCCCATTAAAGTTAATATTCTTTTTTAGTGCATAAAAAACAATGGCTTACGATTATGTGTTCTGGCTATCCTATACCATCTATCCGCGATCGTGAAGGCGACAGGTAGACCGATAAACTGTTTATCTAAGATATCCATCTGTATTCTATACATATTTTCTTAATGTTTTTTTTTACTGACACACCCTTCTGATGACAAAAATCACGACATAACCATGATCAGCCAAGACAAAAATCTGCTCATCAACCACCTTATCAATCAGTTCGGTATGGAAATGTTAGCTTGCTATGACTACTTATACCCCAAACCATCCGAGACAATTCAGTACTCAATTGGTTGTCGTGAGTACATTGTCTATAGCTATAGCGTCGAAGTCAGTCTGGAGTGCACTTATCACACTTAGTGAGCTCCATAACTTACAGCCTCAACTCGCATGTGTTGAATAGTTGTCAATTAAATAAAATGGGGTTTCCCTCTTATGTTTTCGTTCGGATATTTAGATGGGAAAATGAATGTATCGAACATTAGGTTTATTTATTATTTAGTTCAACACTAGTTATCTATACAGCCTCTCATATATAACCAATACCACTCCACTAATCGCCCTATGTACGCGTGTGTTTATCACACAGTGTAGGGTTACTCCTGCCTAAACGAGGTTATCATGTTTAAACCAGTCAGACTTTTAGATATCCTATCCATACCAGACCTGCTCCAAAATAAAACGCTTCCTATTGTCAGAGCCGTTTATTCAGCACCAGATAAGTCACGCATCACTTGCATAGGTCGTAGGCTATCAACCAAACTCTTTAATGCGTTGGATACCGTGTGTGATTATTTTTATTGTCATGAGGAAATATCGTCATCACATCCAACGATAGAGCTATTCCTAACGCATATGCGAGAGGTCTATGGATTGCACCTCATCCATGAGAAAGATCTCGATAGTGATGTCGGTGACGAATTGGCCAGGGATATCAATAACGCGCTGTATGCTTTTCTAAGAGAGTTCAAGAGTAAGGTCCACCGTAAGCGCCTAAAGAACCTCAAACGCGTTGAATACCGCAATCAGCTCAGTATAGAGACGTATGTTACTAGCCTATTCGACCAGCATGCCAAGCTATTAGTCATCCGATTGGATATCGGCTATCAAGAATACTACTACGATCAGTTAACGTTAGACCTCGTGACGGATGACCTGCGTTGTTACCTTCGTCGAGTACAGAACAAATATCCTGCATTGGTCGGCTATATATGGAAACTAGAGTTTGGTGTTGATAGACATTTTCATACCCACATTACGTTCATTTTTAATGGGGCTGTTCACCAACGAGATATCTCGCTGAGTAGAACACTGGGGGAGCTGTGGGAGGATATAACCGACAATAACGGGAGCTATTTCAATTGTCAGATCAGGCGGGGGGAATATCAGGAATGGGGTACTGATGGGATTGGGATGGTCCACTACAGCGATACAGCCAAGCGTATAAACCTGATTAATGCACTGAGTTATCTGACCAAGCTGGATACGCAAATACTGGCGGTATTGCCAGCTGGTCGCCGGACCTTCGGGCGTATGGAGACACCATCGCGCCAACCTCGCCTTGGCAGACCTCGGTTAGTACTTTGTCGGTTCGATTGAAAAGAAACTCAGATAGATATCATCAGGGGACACCAAGCACAGATTGCTGTAAATCCGCATGGAAGGGCCATTGTATCCTCCTGAGTTTATCAGCATCCGTCAGTCATCTATGCGAACAGCAAGCCATTAACGTGCCAGTCTTGCCGCCAGCTTACCAACCACCTCCAGGACAAGCTCCCTGTCTGTTGTGTCGAGTTTGGCTAACTGTTGGCTAATCACCATGCCTTGTTCGGTGGGACGATTGCTGGTCTCACACAGGAAGTCTGCGAGATCACAGCCAAACAGCTGAGCCAGCTCAGCGAGCCGCACGACTGTCGGCACCACGAGACCTCTCTCCATTCGGGAGACGGCTTCCATACCTATTTTTAGGTGCTCAGCCACTTGATCTTGAGTCAGCCCTGCCTGGTGGCGTTGGCGTCCAATCGCTTTACCAACGCTCTTGGCAAGCTCTTCAAAGTTGATGTCAGTCATAAGTCCTCCAGTCAACCCTTATGGTTGACCATGGACCCATTGACATTAAGGACTCAAAAGGTTGAATATCAACTAATTAGATCTATTTTTGAAATTTCTAGACCTAAAATGAATGGAGCTCACATCACAATCTAATACCTAATCTTCCACGGTGGCCTTTGTCATCTACCAGTGCATCCACTGGCAGCATGCTAGCCACACTCTACCAACCGACTTGGGATCTCGTCGGATGGCCCCCTATTGCCAACATCCTGTAACAGGAGAAATAAACATGATCATTCCACTGCTATGGTTCGGACTTGCCTTGCTGCTAGGCATTGTTGCCTCGAGCAACGGTCGCTCATTTTGGGGGTGGTTCATTCTCGGGCTGATCATCGACCCGATTTTGGCGGGATTACTCTACTGGTTGGTCTGTAGAGATCGCTGACAGCGCTCCATTGAGGTGCACTCATAGGTGGTCAAATTTACATCATAAAGGTTTGCGATATGGGAATTTGGAAAACACTAACAACGATTAATGGCAGCAGCCTAGGAGGCCTTATCATCAAGCTCATTTATAACGTGCCGCATATGAGCGACAAGATGATTGCTGATGTGGTGACAGGCAAAAAGTGGGCCCCTGAATTCATTAAACAGTTAGCAACCAAAGAGGGGATGAAGCGCTCGCTCAAACTGTAACATCTCTGGTTTTCACCGATGGATCAGTAAGAGTCCCTCCTTCCTGCTCAACAGAACATCTCCCCTAAAGGACACCATGATGGTGTCCTTTTTGTTTATGCCGCTTTCTTACAAAGACAAGGATTAACCATGCCATTACCACAACCGGGGGACCACCTCGTTTCACCCCGTGCCGGTTACCAGCACCATGGCCTCTACCTGGGGGATTATCAGGTCATCCACTACCAGGGGGTAAGTGCCGGAATACATTCCGGTCAGATAGCCATCACCACGCTTGCCGAGTTTGGCCAGGGGCGGGGTTACCGTATCCAGCACCATCGTTCGCGTGTCTTCAATCGGGAAGAGAGCATCGACCGTGCTTACTCCCGCCTTGGAGAGGCGCACTACAGCACGCTCTTTAACAACTGCGAACACTTCGTGCTCTGGTGCATCGAGGGCTTTCACTACAGCAAGCAGATTAACCAGCTCATTTCCACGGGGTGTATCGCACATCAGGCACTTCGCACAGTGACCCAGAAGCGCCCTCAGGCCGCCCTGCCTGGCATGGCCAGCAGCACGGTACCGACCCTGTCAGCGACTACCGCTGTGACCGCTGCAGTCGGTGCGTTACTGGGTACAACGGCTTCTTCGCTGGCGGGCCCCCTTGCAGCCACCTATGGCCTCTACCGCGCCTGGCGTTGGTTCAGGGATTAACGCTTCTCACATTCGATACAAGAAGGACACATCATTATGATTATGCCATTTCACTTGGCAGGAATGTCTCTGCCGATTTCTCCTAAGCTACCTGGTTTACTGCGCAGCGTAGTGCGAGAGCAACGGCTCGACCTCAACAACCTCTCGACCCTAACCTTCAACTTTCGCAGTCCCGATTACAGTGCCGAAACCGGTGGTGTCCACCCTGTCGAGCTACGGCTTATTCGGGGATTGCACGGCTGGGTCTTCGATTACATCACCGACTTTAGCTATCAGGGGCTCGGCCAGGATGCGGAGCTCTGCAAGGAGCTTGACTTCAACTTCTCCTGTAACGAGCACTATCTGCGGGGCTGGGGACCACTGGACGGCGTGGAAGCACGCGAACTGTTCGCTCTGTGGCAGAGCAATTTCATTGGCTACGGCCAGTTGGGGTATTTCACCGTCATCGTGAGTGGGGATTAGGAGGTGTGTGATGACTAACGAACTGCCGCTGACCCACTACTCGCGCCAGTGGTTGGGACTGGTCGCAGCAAAAGCCAAACTGCAGCCGACTCGCCGGTGCGAGCGCTGGTTGCTGCATCTGACTCCTGGTAGCCCGAACGCCCGCACCGTCACCCTGCATCTACGTTGGTCTGGCATGCAGTGGCAACTTCTCTCCCTCACCAATGCTGAGGACTGGCGCACCATGAGCCAGCCGATAGATGAAATATGTGTGGATCCCACGCGCCGCTGTTTCTGGCGTAGCCAGGCAGGGCCCGTCCCGTTCTCTGATCAGCCCCGTGTACTGGGAGACTTTCTGAGCAACCTGCAGCGCACCTGTATCCATCACGGCTATTGCGTGGAGAGTGACCCCTTACCTCAAGAGGAGGTCGATGATGCCTAAAAAACCGATAGCCATTGATCCTGAGGTCATCAATCTGGAGGGAGAGACGCAGGTTGTAAGTGATAGTGGCCTAACCATTCAGTGCTACAGCGTATATCTGTGGTCGTGGAAGCCTGCTGCCTTGCTCTGGCTAGCCTGCTGAACGTGTGTTGGCCCCAGAGTAGCTGATGCCGGCGAAGAGTACGCCAGCGTCGAGAGCCGGAGCTATTCCCAAAGCCACCTGATCTCCCCTAGGTGTGCCCCAATTACCTCTCTTTAACCCCGACATGCTATTTGCGTGTCGGGGTTTTTGTTTATTTGGAGAAACCCATAATGCGTTACCACAAACTCAAGGCTGGGGAATTCCCTGGCACCTATGTCGTTACCGAACCTGTGACCGAGCAAGACCTGCTGCATATGGCCAACCAGGTTGCCCGCAAGCGACTTGCCAAAGGTTCTGCAATCACCTCTCACCAGATGGCAGCTCAACGATTGCAAACCCTGCTTCAAGGACGAGAGCGGGAGACCTTTGCCGTGCTGTTTCTTGATAATCAACATCGCGTTATTGCCCTGGAGGAGTTGTTTCACGGGACCTTGACTGCTGCCAGTGTGCATCCAAGAGAAGTGGTCAAGAGAGCCTTGGCGCTTAACAGTGCAGCTATCCTCTGCTCCCACAATCATCCCTCTGGTTACCCGGAGCCCAGCCTTTCGGATAAGCAAATCACGGACGTCCTGCGCAATGCCCTTGCGCTAGTGGATGTCCGCCTACTTGACCACCTGGTGATTGGCGCCGAAGGGGTCGTCTCCATGGCTGAGCGTGGAATGCTGTAATCCATGTTCCCCCGATTCATCCCTTCTGGGTTTACATCAAACATCAAAGGAGCTCAGTATGATTGAGTTCATCGACAGCTTTAGTCAGGCCGCCGTGGCGGAAGCTATGTGTGTACATCCTGGGCTGGCAAAGCTCATCGCCCAGCAGTTGATGCTGCCAGGTTTCGCCTATGCCCACGATATCGAAGGGCGGCGTATCGGTAATCTGTTGGTCGCGCCCAACCCGGTGCTGTACAAGACCATGCTCTTTGTCAGTCCACGTGACATGCGTGAGCACCTGCCACGAGAGATTAGCTTTGCCCGCTTTCGTTGCCCCTGTAATGCAGTGGGCCAACCGGTCGGCGAGTGGCAACGGGTGATTGTCGGGGCCTACGTCAACCATGGCAGCAATGATGCGCCAGATTGGAGTAGTCACACATGAGCATGACAACGTCCACAGCACCACTAATGGCGCCAGAGCTCACTATTACCATGCTCTGAGCCCATATCGATGAGCGCATCGCGCTGGAGCTGACCCAAAAGATCGACACGTAGTTGGCAGGACAGGTGCGTTCCGGCGTGCTGGCCCTGGATAACTGGGATGGAACAAATCTGGTTCTTCCCCGCATCGTGACCACTGCGCTACAGGAAGCTGCCGCCGAGCGGGTGATTTGGCACAGCCACCAACGCTGCTATCAGTGAGACGTCAACCGCCTCAAGCAATGGTTGTAGGCCGTCAGTCCACATTCGACTGGTCTTGAGAGGATGACAAGAGTCTTCCCTCGATAATTGATGTCACCCCCCAAGAGCCCTTGTGTTCACTTCTGTCACCACCCCTAATACAACCAACCACAACCCCATTCAGCCCCTCACATCGAGGGGCTGTTTGCATTTGAAGGAAGCCCAACCATGCATGACATGAGTGATTACAACACCCTGTCCGCCCGACAGATCACCACTGCCATCGGCCAGCTCAACCACAACACCGCGCCGAAGATAATGAGCCACCTGGCATTACGGGCTAAGCAGCCACTCCCGCTTGGTAATGGCCGCAGCCGAGCCAAGGCCCTCACACTCTTGCGCCGGGTCAAGAAGGCTCTGAAGGTAGGGCGTGTCTCGCTTGAGCTCACCGGAACGGGTTGCCACATCGACCGGGGGGGCCATCAGGCTGACCGTTACTACTACGACCGGACGCTGTTGGCCCAGGGCTGGCAGCAATACGACACCGATGAAGACGCTTGGTACTTCGGTATCTGGATTCACACGGAAAAGCTGGAGACGTTTACCTACGCGGAGGGGGATACCAGTCATGTGATTGCACCGAACGTCGAGGCGTTTAGCGCTGAATTGGCGCGGCTCTACCTGTACCACCCTCAGGCACCGGCGTTTATCAGCATCGACCCGCAAGCGGGCGTTGTAACCCGCCACTTTGAACGCAAGCCGGAGGTGTGAAATGAATCGCCCTGGCTTCTTTAGACACCTTGTGTTTCTAATCGCCAGACAGTTTCCTTGCGAATTGGCAATTACATCCTCCAGCCCAAACTGTAATCCCATAGGACTCGTCCCTCTCGAACTCACCACGTAATGTCATCAATAGTATAAAGGTCGCGCCTGCAGTGCAGGGCGACCTTTCACATCCACGGGCCCTATTGGACAGAACCTGTGCTTACTTGGCGGCCAAGCGCTCCTTGGCCAACTTCGTGCCCTCAGCCAAGGCCTGTAGCTTGCGCTGAGCCACTTCACGCGGCATGGGCGCCATGCCGCAGTTCGTGCAGGGGAATAACCGCTCCTTTGGCACGAATTGCAGGGCTTGGCCGATAGCATCAGCCACTTCTTCGGGCGTTTCGACTACGTCTGTGGCCACATCGATCACGCCAACCAGCACATCCTTGCCCTCCAGTAATTTCAGCAGTTCGAGGGGCACGTGCGAGTGCATGCATTCCAAACTCACCTGGTCGAT
This sequence comes from Aeromonas sp. s6, assembly GCF_040907815.1. Lineage (NCBI taxonomy): Bacteria > Pseudomonadati > Pseudomonadota > Gammaproteobacteria > Aeromonadales > Aeromonadaceae > Aeromonas > Aeromonas sp. s6. The sequence continues at coordinate 6,328 of NZ_JBFOCN010000023.1, read as the reverse complement.
GCTGCTTTTGGCCAGCGCAGGAAACACCGTCTCGTACTGGCGCCATTCATCGCCCAGGGTATTCTTCCAGTCAGTATTGGCCTGGATACCGTAGCCATAGCAGATGTGTACCACTGTCTTACAGTGCAGACCCTGCGCCGCACGCTCGAGCGCCCGAACGCCCCAATCGGCTACGTCCTTCATGTAGACATTGAAGGCTGGCTCGTCGAACTGGATAATGTCCACACCGTCGGCCTGCAGTGCCAGGGCCTCCTGGTTAAGTAATTCGGCGAAGGCAAAGGCCATCTTGGCCTTGTCTCCGTAGAAGCGGTCTGCCACCGTGTCGACGATGGTCATCGGGCCAGGCAGGGTAAACTTCAGCTTCTTCTTGGTGTGCGCTCGAGCCAGTTGGGCCTCGAAGGCATGTACGCGGCCCTTCAGGCGCAAGTCGGAAACCACCTGCGGCACCATTGCATCGTAACGGTTGTCACGGATGCCCATCTTCACTTTGTGCTCGAAGTCGATGCCCTCGACCTGTTCCAGAAAGCCATGCACGAAGTGCTGACGCGATTGCTCTCCATCGCACACGATATCCAGCCCAGCGTCTTCCTGGGCCTTGATCCATAGCAGAGTTGCGTCGGCTTTGGCCTGCAGGAGTGCATCACCCTTAGCCGCCCATTGGGGCCAGAGCTTGTTGGTTTCAGCTAGCCAGGCCGGTTTGGGCAGGCTACCAGTGATGGAAGTTTCAAACATAATGTGTTCCTTCAAGGCAAATGCCGGTCAGATCAGTACGTGGATTCGGCGACCCATTGTTCAAGGACGTCTTGGTACGGTTTGATGAAGTACTCTTCAGTGAACTTGCCCTGTTTGACAGCCAACTGGCTTCGTTCCTCTCGGTCATAGACGATTTGCGTCAGCGAGTAGTCCTCGGACTTCAGACTTGGTTGATAGAGCTGTCCTGCCACCGAGTTGGCGTTATAGATCTCGGGGCGGTAGATCCTCTGGAACGTTTCCATCGTACTGATGGTACCGATCAGTTCGAGATCGGTGTAGTCGCTCAGCAGGTCGCCAAAGAAGTAGAAAGCCAATGGAGCCACGCTCTTGGGCGGCATGAAAAAGCGAACCTGCATCCCCATTTTTGCAAAGTACAGGTCGGTCGATGACAGCTCGTTTTGCTGGTACTCAACGCCGAGGATTGGGTGATGATTGGTCGTGCGCTGGTAAGTTTTGCTGGTCGCTGCACTCAGGCAAATGACTGGAAGCTTGCTAAATCGTTCTTGATAGGTGCCGGAGTTGACGAAAAGCTTGAACAGCTTGCCATGCAGCACGCCGAAATCGTCGGGGATGCTGAACTCCGCCCGTGCAGCATTGTACTCAGGCAGCACGACGCTGAAGTCGTAATCGCGCACATACGACGAGAAATTGTTGCCCACGATGCCATCGATGCGCCGGTTCAACTTCGTGTCGATGATGTGGGTCTTCAGGATCTCGATCAGCGGAAACGCAGTGCTGGTCAGCATGCCACTGTACATCTCAACAGAGATGATCTCGAGTTCAACCGCGTAGCGATTACCCGTGGGATTGTCCCAATGCGCCAGGTCATTGAAACGGTTGTTGATCATCTTCAGGGTTTTGCGCAAGTTTTGTTGGCGGCCCTCTCCACGCGCCAGATTGGCGAAATTTGTGGTGAGGCGAGTTCCGTCCAATGGTTGATAGCTTTCATCGAAAGTGATGCTATTGAGGCTGAATGTGAAGTCTTGGCTCATGACGCTTCCCTGTAATGATTATTGCAATTAAGGACGATGGTTTTTCAGACTGTTAGCATGCGCTCGGCTGCAGAGTGTCTGGCATTGCGCGTTAGCTCAAGCAAGGGCAAAGCCCGTTGAACCGTCAGCCTGGCCCGCTCGATCAATGCTTGGTCGCTCAGGTCGCGCTCCACGAAGTCCTTGTCGGTGGCATAGACACCTAATGGCAAAGTACGTGCCTGGAAAAAACTGAACAGTGGTCGAATCTGATGATCAATCACCAATGCGTGGCGTTGACTGCCGCCAGTAGCGGCTAGTAACACGGGCTTGTCGGTCAGGGTGTCTTGTCCTATGAGGTCAAAGAAGCGCTTGAACAGCCCTGTGTACGAGCCACGGAAAACTGGGGTGGCGACCACCAGAACGTCGGCCTCCTCGACCACGGCCAGCGCCTGCTCTACGGCATCCGTCACCTGAGTGCGCCAGACTGACCCCGTTAGCTGCGGTGCTAGCAGCCCCCAAATCGACCAGTTTCGGCTGACACAGCACCTGATCGGCAATCAGGTACTGCGCCAAACTTGCAGATTTGGAGGGGCTTTGAAGTGCACCTGAAACAGCTACTACGCGAAGTGGACGTGTTATTTTGGTCTTCATATCAGTCGACCAGGACGACACTGCTTGGCTAGCGTCCCCGACGTTCGGGACATTCGAATTTTTAGACGGGACCATGGCTGCACCGACGAATACGTAGAGTAGATGACGGTGATTGTGCCGACCCGAGACAATGAATTAAAATGGTTTTAATTCACACATCTATGAGTAAAATTCATTGAATGCTTGAGCGCATCCATCTCAACATCGTTCAGCAGGTCGAAAAGCAAGGATCGCTGACAGCCGCCGCGGGGGTACTGAATGTCACTCAGTCAGCCTTGAGCCACAGCATGAAAAAGCTCGAGCAACAGCTGGGTACCGACGTCTGGCTGCGCGAAGGCCGAAGCCTGCGTCTAACGCAGGCAGGTCAGTACCTGCTGGCCGTGGCCAATCGTGTTCTACCCCAGTTTGATCTGGCCGAAGAGCGCCTTAGCCAGTTCGCGCAGGGCGAGCGTGGCACGCTGCGCATCGGTATGGAATGCCACCCTTGCTACCAATGGTTACTCAAGGTGGTTTCGCCCTACCTCACGGCTTGGCCGGACGTGGAGGTGGACGTGAAACAGAAGTTCCAGTTTGGCGGCATTGGCGCTCTGTTTGGCTACGAGATCGATCTGCTGGTAACTCCCGACCCGCTCTACAAGCCGGGCCTTGATTACAAGTCTGTGTTCGATTATGAACAGGTGCTCGTCGTGGCCAAAGACCATTCCCTGGCTTCAGCCTCCTATGTGAAGCCCCAGCAACTGACTAGCGAAGTACTGATCAGCTATCCTGTGGACATAGAGCGCCTAGATATCTACAACCAGTTCCTGCTACCGGCGGGTGTTACGCCCAAGCGCCATAAAACCATAGAAACCACCGACATCATGGTGCAGATGGTGGCCAGCGGCCGTGGCGTGGCAGCCTTGCCACGCTGGTTGGTCGACGAGTACGCCGTTAGGATGGGGGTGGTGCCCCTACGGCTGGGGCCGCACGGCATAGCCAAACAGATCTTCTTAGGCACTCGCGAGGCTGATACCAATATCGACTATGTGCGCGCCTTCATCGAACTGGCACGCCAGCCAGCCCAGGCCATGGCCGACGCCACTTTCATTGCTCATCCTCAAAAAGATCAATAATGACACCTCCTAATCGAACGCAAACCACTTTCCCTACTAGGTGGTCTGAATCGATAGGCACACTCAGGCATAAAGGGCTCTGCTCGCTGCTAAGGCACAGGCCGGGCAATACCTGCGATGCCGCAGATCTGGCGCAAGATATTTACCTTCAGCTCATCAGGAAAGCGCATATTCCGTCGGCGGAGGAGTGTCGTCGCCACCTGATGCAGTTGCCAAAGGCAAGCTGATCGACCTTTATCGCCGGTGCACGCTGGAGGCACACTACTTCGAGCCTGCAAACCCACGAACCCAACCCGCAGGCCCCGGCGTTTATCAGCATCAACCCGGTGCATATTCCGGCCGATCATGAACACCAATTCCGATTCAACGTGAACACCATTTCCGGACCAATGTGAACGCTCATTCCGGTTCAACCTGAACACTTCGCCCCTCCTTTCCGGAAACAGTGTTCAACATCCCGGAATCACTGTTCACATTCACCGGAATCATCCTTAACGCATTGATTTAAAAACCTTTGATACGCTCTCCCTTTTGCCAGGGAAGAGCCTATGTCTGCCAAGAGGATTGCAATGCGTAAAATTCGTGAAGTGCTGCGACTGCGGCTGGAAGCTGACCTCTCTGTTCGCCAAATCAGTATCTGTACCAAGGTCAGTGTCGGCTCCATCCAGAAACTCCTCAAAAGTGCCCAGGCGCTCGGCCTTACCTGGCCCTTACCTACCGAGCTTGATGATGGCCGACTGGCTGCCCTGTTCTATCCGCAGGCCGATACCACCATCTCGGCCCGCCATGTTGTGCCGGATTGGCCCTCTGTCCATCAGGAGCTCAAGCGCAAGGGGGTCTCCAAACAGCTGCTCTGGGAGGAGTACACCCAGCGCTATCCCAATAGCTGTTACAGCTACTCCCAGTTCTGTGACCGTTACAAGTCCTGGTGTCAGTTGCAAAAGCGCTCCATGCGCCAGATCCACAAGGCGGGGGAAAAGCTCTTTATCGACTACTGCGGGCCCACGGTGCCCATCGCCTCGCCCTCCACGGGTGAGGTCCGTCAGGCACAAGTCTTTGTCGCCGTGCTCGGTGCGTCCAACTACACCTTTGCCGAGGCCACCTGGTCCCAGTCACTGCCGGACTGGCTGCAAAGCCATGTCCGTGCCTTTGAGTTTTTCGGCGGGACACCGGTACTGCTGATCCCCGACAACCTCAAGAGCGGTGTCAGCAAGGCTTGCCGATACGATCCCGAGCTCAACCCCAGCTACCAGCAGTTGGCCGAGCACTATCAGGTGGCGGTGATGCCAGCTCGCCCTTACAAGCCTAAGGACAAAGCCAAGGCCGAGGTGGGTGTGCAGATCGTCGAGCGCTGGATCCTGGCTCGCCTACGCCATCAGACCTTCTTCTCGCTTGCCGAGCTAAACCAGTGCATCCGGGCTTTGTTGAATGAGCTCAACGAGCGCCCGTTCAAGCAGCTGCCCGGTAACCGACGCGAGGCGTTTGAGCAGTTGGACCGCCCGGCACTGGGGTCACTACCGGTGCATCCCTATCGCTATGTCGCCATCAAAACGGTCAAGGTCAACATCGACTATCACGTCAGCTATGAGCAGCACCATTACTCGGTGCCGCACCAGTATGTGGGTCAGCAACTGGAGCTCCATGCGGGCGATACCCTGCTTCAGGTCTATCACCAGCAACAGCTGGTCGCGAGCCATCCGCGTAAAACCATCCCGGGGATGAGCACACTCCCTGAGCACATGCCGGAACGTCACAGCAAGCAGCAACGCTGGACGCCAGGGCGTCTTAAGCAGTGGGCTGCCGACATCGGACCGGGCACCTTGTGCTGGGTTAGCGAACGGCTGGCAGAGAAAGCCCATGCCGAGCAGGCATACCGACTCTGCCTGGGACTGCTGAGTCTTAGCCGGGAGTATCCGCCATCACGAGTCGAAGCCTGTTGCCAGCTGGCCAACCGGGAAGGACTGGTGCGGCTCAAGCAGCTCAAGTCGGTGCTGACCAGTGGCCGCGACCAACTGTCCGCAAGTCCGCTCAGTTATCCAGAACTGCCGCAAGAGCACGAGAACATCCGCGGCCCCCAGAGCTTCCACTAAAGAGGATACGTCCCATGACCCAACAAACGCTGACCCGCTTGAGACACCTGAAACTGACCGGCATGGCGGATGCCGTGCAACAACAACTGGAACAGGCAAGTACCTACGAAGGGCTGCCCTTCATCGAGCGGCTAAGCCTGCTGGTCGAACACGAACAACTGAGCCGGGAGCAGCGTAAACAAGCTCGGCTGGTCAAGCAGGCGAGGCTCAAACTCCAGGCCACGGTGCAAGAGGTGGACTACCAGTCTGCACGCAACCTGGAGCGGTCACAGGTGGCAAACCTGGCCCAAGGAGAGTGGCTGCGCCGGGGCCAGAACCTGCTCATTACCGGCCCCTGTGGCTGCGGAAAAACCTACCTAGCCTGTGCGCTGGGCTACCAAGCCTGTCAGCAGGGGCACAGCACTCGTTACTACCGGCTGCCGCGTCTGCTACTTGAGCTGAGCCAGGCCAAGGTAGATGGCAGTTACGCCAGACTGCTGGGTCAACTGGCAAGGATAGAGCTGCTGATCCTGGATGACTGGGGACTGGAAGCGGTGAATGCCGAGCAGCGCAACGCCCTGCTGGAGATCATGGATGATCGGTACGGGAAATACTCGACGGTCGTGGTCAGTCAGCTGCCAACGGAAGAGTGGTACGCGAGCTTGGGGGACAACACTCTGGCAGATGCGATCCTGGACCGGCTGATGCACAACGCTCACCGGCTGTCACTGAAGGGAGAATCGATGAGAAAGAGGAGAAGTGAGTTGACCCA
>NZ_JBFOCN010000022.1:0-12238 GCF_040907815.1 Aeromonas sp. s6 | reverse complement strand
CGCAAGGCTTGGGCTAGCGACTCGACCGGTTCGCTGGTCAGCAACAACCATTTCAACGGGGTCTCACCCTTGGGCGGGTTAATCTCCTCGGCCAGCACCGCGTTGAGCGTGATATTCCCCTGTTTTAGCGTGATGCGCCCACTGCGCAGGCTCAAGCTCGCCTTGCGGGCTGGTCGATTTTTACGTTTACCGCGTTTATCCACCACGCCCTTTTGCGGAATACTGATCTGATAGCCACCCAACTCCGGTTGGTTCTTCAGATGGTCGTACAGATACAACCCAGACTCTACGTCCTTGCGTGGGTGCTTGGAGCGCACCACGAAGCGCTCGTTATGCGCCAGTTTGTCCTGCAGATAAGCATGGATATCGGCTTCGCGGTCACAGACCGCAATCACGTTGCTCATCATGCTGCCCATGCGTAACCGGCTAGTTGCGGCCGCAGCCAGCCATTTGCCACTCTCCTTTTCATCCGCATCGGCAGGGTCATCCGGGCGCATCCACCACTCCTGATGCAGTAATCCTACGGTGCGGAATGTGGTGGCCTCGAGCAAGAGCACGGAGTGAACCCACCATCCGCGGGATTTATCCTGAATAGAGCCCAGCTTCCCAAGCTCTTCGGCGACCTGGTGGCGATAACTCAAAGAGGTGGTGTCCTCAATGGCCAGCAGTTCGGGAAACTTCTGAGCCAACTTGACCGTTTGCATCGCGCCAGCCTTTCTGATCGCCTCGGCAGAAACGTTGGGATTGCGGATAAATCGGTAAGCGCCTTCCTGCATGGCTTCACTGCCCTCGGATGAGATGGTTATTGATTTTCCAGAATATTTTGCCAATTGAGCGGCGACGTTAACCAGACGGGTGGTACGGCGAGGATCACCCAGCGCCGCCGAAGAGAAAACAGATTTGGCCCAGTCAGCCGTACGATGAAGAGCAGAAGTTATCATGATCGTTACTATGTTGGGAGTCACATAGAAGATCAGATCCTGGAAAACGGGAAAGGTTCCGTTCAGGACGCTACTTGTGTATAAGAGTCAGCTTCAGGTCTGCGCATCAATAGTGCGAAAGATGATGCTGCGGGTTTACAAATATCGAACCGTCTGACATCCCAGATTAATGGTCTGGATCAGGGTAACCGCAATGCCAATGATGGTATTTCACTGGCACAAACTGCTGAAGGTGCCATGGAGGAGATTACCTCGATGCTGCAGCGTATTCGTACGCTGGCCCAGCAATCTGCTAACGGTTCCAACACCACCGATGACCGCGCCTCCCTGCAGAAGGAAGTCGACCAGCTGTCATCAGAAATCGACCGTATCGCATCTGATACCTCCTTCGGTGGTATGAAGCTGCTGGATAAGAGCACCTCTTCCTTCTCTTTCCAGGTCGGTGCCTACTCCAACCAGAAGATTGACTTCAGCATGAGTATTGCGTTTAACATCGCAGGAATGGCCGGTGCAGCAGGTGCCAGCACCACTTTCGCTGCGGGTGACGGTGGTATCGACATCTCTACTGCCAGCGGTGCTCAGGGCGTGCTGGGTTCAATCGACGACATGATCAAGGTGGTTGACTCCAAGCGCGCTGATTTGGGTGCGGTACAAAACCGTCTGGACTCCACAGTTCGCAACCAGTCCAACATCTCTGAGAACGTTAGCGCTGCTCGCTCTCGGATCCGTGATGCAGACTTCGCAACTGAAACAGCGAACATGACCAAGCAAAACATCCTGCAACAAGCGGCTTCAACGGTACTGGCTCAGGCCAACCAACGTCCGCAAGCTGCACTGTCGCTGCTGGGCTAAACTTAGGACCCGTGTCCTGACAGGAAAGTAAGGAGGGGAATATGGCAAATGACATGGTAAACCTTGCCTCTGCCGTGAACTCTTCTGTGGTGTCAGGTGATATGAGCGGCCGAAAGGCCGCTCAAGCTCATTCTACCGAGGCCCTTGCGAGTAGGGCTGACGTGGAAAAAGCCCAAACCAGCCAGACAGTCCAGTCCGCTGAAGCGGAGGATGCGATCCAGAAGAAAGAGTCTGAGCGGCATGAAATGGAAAAACAGGCCCAAGACTTGCAAGAGATTAGTGATGCGAAGGGATGGGCGGTGAGTTTCCGGGTTGACGATGATCTTGAGCAAACCATCATCAAGGTTGTCGACAGCGATACCCAGAAGACGATTCGTCAGATCCCCAGTGAAGAGTTAGTCGCGATCAGTAAGCGTATCAAGGCATTGCGGGAAGGAGAGTTGGGCGCTGGCGGCTTGCAGGGCTTGCTTTACGACCACGAGGCCTGATTCGGGTAATGAGTAAAGAGGTGACATATGACGACGATAACATCAGCCGGTGCAGGTTCGGGATTGGATCTGGAGAGTGTTATTTCAGCGAGTGTGGCGGCCAAGCAGGCCCAGCTTCAGCAACCTATAACCACCAAGAAAACCAATACGCAGATTACGCTGTCCGGTGTCGGTCAGCTTAAGTCTGCCATTTCGACGTTCGATACCACGTTAGCCAAGCTCTCAACGCCGGGCGCTTTTAACAAGCGGGCTATCAATATCACTCAAGATACCGATGACCCGATTCTGAAAATTAGCTCCAACACCGATGCTTCGAATGGTCAGTACAATGTCACCGTCAACAAATTGGCGACCACCAGCAAGATTGAGGGCACCTTCGCAAGCTCGACCTCCTCGCTGATTACCGAAGACGGCACCCTGACCTTTAGCGCTGGCGATGGCAACGAGTTTACCGTCGATGTCAAAAAGGGCGACTCGCTGCAGCAGATCCGTAAACGCATCAACAATGCGCCGGATAACTTCGGTCTGACCGCCAACATCGTCAATACCTCGGATGGTAAGGCCAAGCTGGTGATTGACTCCGGCGTGACCGGTGCGGGTAATGACCTGAAGATCAGCGGTAGTACCACAGAGCTGAAGATGTTTGAGGCCGACACCAGCAGTGCCACGGCAGTCAGTGGCTCGAGCATGTCGCGCACCCAGCAATCGACGGATGCCGAAATTGACGTCGATGGCAATATTTTGACCAGCGATACCAACACCTTCAAAGACAAGGTGCAGGGGCTGGACATCACGGTATTGCGCGTTTCGGACAAAGACAGTGATGGCAATCTGAAGTCCAACAAGGTGGATGTCTCGACCGACAAGAGTGCTATCAAGGGGCTGGTTCAGGAGTTTGTTGACGGCTACAACACCCTGATTGACCAGTGTACCGAGCTGGGTAAGCGCAATACCATTGTCGGCGGCGAGAGCCAGGACGATGGTGGGGCCTTGGCCGGCGACTCGATGCCGCGTTCGATTCGCACCCTGATGGCCAATACCGTCATGGAGCCGAACAGCGAGATGACGGGTATCAACAGCATCTTCCAGGTTGGTATCGAGATGGATAACGACGGCAAGCTGTCCGTCGACTCCGACAAGTTTGATGATGCCCTGGATGACAACTACGAACAGGTCGTTGCGCTGTTCAGTGGCGAGAATGGGGTTGCCGGCAAACTGCAAACCTCGCTCAAGGAGTACACCAAGACCGGGGGCCTGATCTCGCAGCGTCAGGATCAGCTGAACTCGGACCTGCGGGATCTCAGTACTCGCGAGGCGACCGCCGCCGATCAACTTGAAAAGTATGAAGCCAACTTGCGGGCGCAATATGCTAGTCTCGATACCCAGTTGGCGCAGATGCAAAGCTCAGCCTCGTATTTGAGCTTGCTGAGTACGTCTTAAGTTATTCTGTTCTCAACGCCGAGTGTTGTTGATGTAGAGGACCGTGCATGTACAACCGTAATCTGAAGGCATATAAAACGACCAGTCTCGATGCGGAGATGGCGGTTGCCGATCCGCACCGCATTATCCAGATGCTGATGCAGGGGCTGCTGGAGCGGCTGGCGCAGAGCAAGGGCGCGATCGAGCGTCGGGATTATGCCGCCAAGTCGGCATCCATCTCCAAGGCGATGGCGATCCTGAATGGGTTGCAGGATTCGCTGGATCTGTCGTTTGGCCAGGTGCCTCAGGATCTGTATGCGTTATATGACTATATGAAGACTCGCTTGATGGATGCCAGCCGGGCGATGGATATAGCCCCCATCGACGAAGTGGCCAATCTGATGATTACCATCAAGTCAGGCTGGGATCAGATCCCCGAAAGTGAAAAGCAAAAGGCGTTCAGCCAGCAGCGTCAGGGTACATCCGCATGATTGCCCATCTGCAGTTGCTGGATGAGCTGGAGCAACAGACAGCCGCCCTCGAGGTGGCTGTGTCGCATCAACACTGGGAGGAGTCGCAGCGTCTCATGACCTCCCGCCTGGCGATCCTGCAGCAACTGAGCGCAGAGCCGGCCTCCGATCCGCAGGTTCGGCAACGCATTGTAGCCGTTGCGACCAAACTGGCAGAGCAGGAGCAGCTGCTGGTTCAGGTATTGCACCAGCAGCAGCAGGCTATCAAGCATTCGTTGCTTAACCTGCGTACCGCGGAGCGCGCCAGACAGTTATATCAACAGCATCGCTAGGAGAGGGAGATGGCCGAGGTTGAGCAAATCCTGATAGACGCGGCGGAGATGGAGCGGCGCGTGGCCCTGGTCCGGGAGCAGGAACAGGCGATGCGCGATGTGCTGCCGCAACGTTTTGAGGTCAACATGGCGGCGTTTCGCCGTTTCGTACCCTCGATTGCCGAACGTTTCGAGCAGTACCGGATCCAGCGCCCATTCGAGATGTTTTGCACCGACAACGGCATTCCGAATCTGCGCTGGCGGGATGATGACAGCACTTTTTATGGTGAAGATCCCTATCAGGAGTGCCTGCAGCAGGTGGAGCTGACGCTGAGCAGCTCCACCATCATCCGTTTCAATCTGGATGTCGAAGGCGACTGGATTGGCCAGCAGCATATCAAGTATATGAATGCGCTGGTGCGGCAAATGAAGGCATTGCAGGCCGAGCATCCGCTGATGGAGCAGATACCCGAATCGATGCCGCTGGGGCTGATGTTCGGTGTCGGCCTCGGTTATCAGCTGGCCTACCTGTACGAGCGCTGTCAAATTGCCAACCTCTACCTCTTTGAACCGAATGAGGATCTGTTCTACGCCTCGCTCCACGCGTTCGACTGGGCGCCGTTGCTGGAGTACCTGCATAGCCAGAACATGGGGCTGCATATTTTCCTGGGCCAGCAAGAGGATGAGGTACTGACGGCGTTTCGAGCGGTCAGTGAAAAACGCTCGCCATTTTTATGTTCCACGGCCTTCGGGCTGGTGCACTACCGTTCCGAGGTCTTGCAGCGCCTGGTGGGGAAGGTGGCGCGTGAGATGTTTTTCATCAGCATGGGCTGGGGGTTCGTTGACGACACTCTGTTCTCCTTGTCACAAAGTCTGAACAACATGGAAGCTGGGGTGCCTTTCTTCCGCCGCGATGTCGCGCTGCCACTGGAGTGGCGCCATGTTCCGGTGTTCATCGTGGCAAACGGCCCCTCGTTTGATCGGTCGGTAGAGCTGATCCGCCAGCATCAGGACAAGGCGATTGTCATTGCCTGTGGTACTGCCGTGACGGCGCTGCACAAGGCGGGTATCTGCCCGGATATGTATCTGGCGGTCGAGCGCATCACCTCGGTACCGGCATCACTGCGCAGTATCGGTGATCCTGACTATCTGCAGCAGATTTTGTGTATTGGTCCGGATGTGTTGCACCCGGATTGTCGTGATCTGTTCCGTGATCGCATCTATGGCTTCAACGGGTTGTAAGCCGGAACCGCCGAAATTTCCGTCAACTCCTCTAAACCCCTGCCACAAGGGCATCTAGGTCAATCACCTTGCGGTCACTCTGAAAGATTTAATTCTTTACCAATCCCAACCCCTGCAACGAAGTCGGGATCGTGAGAGACCAATAACAGAGTGCCTGGGTAGTCCGCCAGGACCTGAGTGAGCAACTGACGCGAGGGGTGATCCAGATGGTTGTCCGGTTCATCGAGCAGCAGCAGGTCGGGCAGTTGCGCCAGTACCATCAGCAGACCCAGTTTTAACCGCTCACCCCCACTCAGACCATGACAAGGCGTCAGGGCGCGATCGCCGCGCAGGGCTATGCCCGCCAGCCGTGTTCTCGCATCACTCTCGGCCAGTGTCGGAGCCACTGTCAACAGGTTGGCAAGCGGGCTGAGATCCCGCGCAATCAGACTGAGCCCCTGATCGAGGCAAGCCATCTTGCCATTGATGCGAAAGCTGCCCGTCTCGGGCTCCAGCTCCCCGCGCAACATCCGCAGCAGACTCGATTTGCCGCAGCCATTGCGACCGCCGATCAAACAGCGCTCACCCCGTTGCAGCACCAGATCAACCCGCTGGCCATGCCAGCGCACGTGACGCGCAGCCGTAATCACCAGCGGCTGGGCAGCCCCCTTGCGCTCGATCTCCTCCGGCCACTGCATGATGAGCGGCTGCACCGCCGCCAGCGCGGCTGCCGCCTCGGTGCGGGCCTCCACTTGCGCACTGTGGCCCCGCTCATGGCGGTCCAGCACTTTGCCAAGGGATTTGCCTGCCTGTTCCGCCTTGAAATCAAGCAGGATCTTGGCTTGGGAGCCGCGCTCACGCCGCCCTTGACTGGCTCGTCTGGCCGCCTGTTCACGCACTTTTTGCACGCTGCGCGCCGCCGCCTTTTCATTTCGCACCGCTTGCGCCAAACTGGTTCTGCGGGCAGCCTGTACCTCGGCTTGCTGCGCCAGAAACTCGTCAAACGAGAGGCGGGCACTCTGCAACCCCTGCTCGCTCAGCTCCAGAATCTGACTGGTTTGATTGAGAAGGCGCCGGTCGTGGCTCACCAGCAGGTAACCTCCGCGATGTCTGGCCAGTTGCTGGCTTAGCCAGTCGATGCCAGAGGCATCGAGGTGGTTGTCTGGCTCATCAAGCAACAGAAAGTGATCCGGATTGACGAATAGGGCAAGCAGACGCAAACGGCCAAGTTGGCCACCGCTTAACCGGTCGAGCGGTTGGTAAGCATCCAGCGCCAGACCGGCTTCTGCCAACAGGGCTGCAAGATCACTGCGCAAAGACCAGCGCTCCGCCAACAACTCGAAATCCCGCTCGTCCGTGCTGCCCTGCTCGATCCGCTCAAGGGCGCGCAGCCGCTCGCCCCAACCGATAAAGTCAGCTACGCAGCACTCCCCTTCTGGCACAAACTGGGACAACCAGCCGATGGGCCGGTGCCACTCGATCTTGCCCGCAACCGGACGGCGCTGGCCCGCCAGCAGTTCGAGCAGCAGGCTCTTGCCGATGCCGTTGCGGCCAATCAGGGTAGCGCCTGCAGTGGGCAGGGAAAAGGTAAGGGGCTGCGAACATGCACCAAAGGGCAACTGCAACTGTTTGATATGACATGCGATATGGGTCATCTGAACTCCTTTGGGCCGATGCCGAAGCAGCAGGCCAAGAGCCATAGCCAAATGACAGGGACACGAGTCCACAGATTGGAAAAAAAACAGAGGAGTCAGCATCAACCTGTCACGGTAAGACGCACCCGTTCTCCCGGGCGGGAGAGGAATTAAAAGCGGGGTGCGGACAGGTTAAATGCGCATCGGCGAAATACTCTTTACTGATGAAAGTAAAATCATACTTCAGATAGTAAAAAATGCCAAATGTTCCGGTATCACTCACTTGCATGTTGTATCAATAAGTCAAGTGTCAGTCTGGGCTATACCCTAACCGGATGTCAGGTTAAGCCATTTGGAAGCGTCAGAATAGAGCCATGTTTCCAATTTCTTGACGGCTGCCGCACAAGGCCATAGATTCCTTCCTGACACTTTCAGCTCGGGAGGCATCTTGCAAGGGCATCGCATCGGTTACGTCCGCGTCAGTAGCTTCGACCAGAACCCGGAACGGCAGCTCGAACACGTCCCGGTGGACAAGGTGTTCACCGACAAGGCGTCGGGCAAGGACACGCAGCGCCCGCAGCTCGACGCGCTGCTCGCCTTCGTGCGCGAGGGCGACACGGTGGTGGTGCACAGCATGGACCGCCTGGCGCGCAACCTGGACGACCTGCGCCGCCTGGTACAGGGGCTTACCCGGCGCGGCGTGCGCATCGAGTTCGTGAAGGAATGCCTGACCTTCACCGGTGAGGACTCGCCGATGGCGAACCTGATGCTGTCGGTGATGGGCGCGTTCGCCGAGTTCGAACGCGCCCTGATCCGCGAACGTCAGCGCGAGGGCATTGCGCTCGCCAAACAGCGCGGAGCCTACCGGGGCCGCAAGAAGGCCCTCGCGCCTGAGCGGGTGGCCGACTTGCGCCGCCGCGCTGCCGCTGGCGAGAAGAAGGCGCAGCTCGCCCGCGAGTTCGGCATCAGCCGAGAAACCTTGTACCAGTATCTGAGAACGGATGACTGACCATGCCTCGCCGCAATTTGCTGACGCCCGCCGAGCGCACCAGCCTGCTTGCCTTCCCGGCTACTGACGATGAATTCATCCAGCATTACACCTTCTCCGAGTCCGACCTGTCGGTGATTCGCCAGCGGCGCGGCAGCCACAACCGGCTCGGCTTCGCGGTGCAGTTGTGCTACCTGCGCTACCCCGGCTTTGCCCTGCCGACTGACGCGGAGCCGCCCGCCTCCCTGCTGAAGATCGTCGGTCGCCAGTTGCGCATCGAGCCGGACATTTGGTCGCAGTATGCGCAGCGGCCTGAAACCCGGCGCGAGCACCTGTTGGAGTTGCAAGCGTGGCTGAAACTGACGCCGTTCGCTGTCGCCGACTATCGGCACTTCGTTCACCAGCTCGCCGAACTGGCCCAGCAGACCGACCGGGGTATCGTGCTGGCCGAGGCGCTGGTCGAGTTGCTACGGCAACAACGCATCATCCTACCGACCGTCGATGTCATCGAGCGCGTGTGCAGCGAGGCGCTTACGCGCGGCACACGCCTGGTCTACGAAACGCTCACCGCGCCGCTCGGCGATTTCCACCGCCGTGCGCTCGACGGGCTGCTGGCGATCCGCGAGGGCACCAAGGGCAGTGGGCTGATCTGGTTGCGCCAGCCGCCCGGCCCACCGAAGCCCAAGCATGTGCTGGCCCACCTGGAGCGGCTGAAAACCATCCGCGACCTGTCGCTCCCGGACGGCCTGGAGCATGCCATCCACCAGAACCGTCTGCTGAAGCTCGCCCGCGAAGGCGGGCAGATGACGGCCCAGCACCTGCGCGACCTGGAGCTGAACCGTCGCTATGCAACCTTGGTCGCGGTGATCCTCGACACCCGCGCCACGCTGATCGACGAGATCATCGACCTGCACGACCGTTTCATGGGTTCGCTGTTCAGCAAGGCCAAGCGTAACCATGCCGACCGCTTTCAGCAGTCCGGCAAGGCGATCAACGACAAGGTGCGGCTGTACTCACGCATCGGCCGCGTCCTACTGGAAGCCAAGCAGTCGGGCGGCGATCCGTTCGCCGCCATCGAGGCGATCATCTCTTGGGATGCGTTCAGCGAAAGCATTACCGAAGCGGAAACGCTCGCCCGGCCGGAAGACTTCGATTTCCTGTCCCTGGTCGGCGACGGCTTCACCCAGCTCCGGCGTTACACGCCGGCCCTGCTGGACGCGCTGACCATGAAGGCTGCGCCGGCAGCGCGCGAACTGCTGTCCGGCGTCGAAGTGCTCAAAGGGATGAACTTCCGCCAAGCGCGCAAGGTGCCGGACGACGCGCCCACGTCGTTCGTGCGCAAGCGCTGGGAAAGCCTAGTGCGCACGGAAGATGGGCTTGACCGGCGCTTCTACGAGCTTTGCGTTCTGTCCGAGCTGAAGAACTCACTGCGCTCCGGCGACATCTGGGTCCAGGGCTCGCGTCAGTTCAAGGATTTCGAGGACTACCTTTTGCCACCGCCGCGATTCGCGGCGCAGCGTGACCAGCGGGAATTGGGCCTGGCTGTCGATACCGACTGCGACCGCTTTCTGGACGCTCGTCTTGCGGTGCTGCAAGAGCAACTGGCGACAGCCGAGCGGCTCGCCGCTGCCAACGAACTACCCGATGCAGCCATCACGAGCACCGGGCGAATCAAGATTACGCCGCTGGACAATGCCGTGCCGGATGAGGCCAAAGCGTTGATGCAGCAGGCATACAGCTTGCTGCCGCACCTGAAGATCACCGAGCTGCTGCTGGAAGTCGATGGCTGGATCGGCTTTAGCCGCCACTTCAAGCACCTCAAGAGCGGCGCGACGGCCGAAGACCAGCACCTGTTGCTGACGACCATCCTTGCCGATGCCATCAACTTGGGCCTCTCCAAGATGGCTGAGTCCTGCCCTGGTGTGACCTACGCCAAGCTGACGTGGTTGCAGGCGTGGCACATCCGCGACGAAACCTATTCGGCGGGTCTGGCCGAGCTGGTCAACGCCCAGTTCCGCCAACCCTTCGCCGCCTACTGGGGCGATGGCACCACGTCGTCATCGGACGGCCAGAACTTCAAGGCCGGCGGCCGTGGCCAAGCTGCCGGCCAAGTGAACCTGAAGTACGGTCAGGAGCCGGGCGTGCAGTTCTACACCCACATCTCCGACCAGTACGCGCCATTTCACACCAAGGTCATCAATGCCACGGTGCGCGACGCTACCCACGTCCTGGACGGGCTGCTGTATCACGAATCTGACCTGCGCATCGAGGAGCACTACACCGACACAGCCGGCTTCACCGATCACCTGTTTGCGCTGATGCACCTCTTGGGCTTCCGCTTCGCCCCTCGCATCCGCGATCTGGCCGACAAGCGCCTATATATCCACGGCGACGCCAAACAGTACCCGACGCTCGCCGGTTTGATCGGTGGCAACGTCAACGTGAAGCACATTCGCGCCCATTGGGATGAAATCCTGCGGCTGGCAGCCTCGATCAAGCAGGGCACGGTGACGGCCTCGCTGATGCTCCGAAAGCTCGGCAGCTATCCGCGCCAGAACGGCCTGGCCGTGGCCTTGCGCGAGCTGGGGCGCATCGAGCGCACGCTGTTCGCGCTCGACTGGATGCAGAACGTCCAGTTGCGCCGCCGCGTGCAGATCGGTCTGAACAAGGGGGAGGCCAAGAACGCGCTGGCCCGAGCCGTGTTCCTGAACCGGCTCGGTGAAATCCGTGACCGCAGTTTCGAGAACCAGCGCTACCGCGCGAGCGGCCTCAACCTAGTGGTGGCGGCGATCATCCTGTGGAACACGGTTTACCTGGAACGGGCAGTCCAGGCGCTGCGCGACTCGGGCAAGAACATCGACAAGGGGCTGCTACCGCATCTTTCGCCGCTGGGCTGGGAGCACATCAACCTGACCGGCGATTACATCTGGCGGCAGAACAAGCAGGTCGAGCAAGGCAAGTTCCGGCCGCTACGAATGCTTGCCGAAGCTTAGCGTACGATTTTTTCCGTTTCGTGAGCTGACCCCTTCCCGCACCTCCACCCAGGGCAACCAGGTGGTGCGCAGCGCCATCGGCAGCATAGAGCAGGTTTCCCGCCAGATAGAGCAGGCCGGGAGCGTGGTGCAGCAACTTGAGACCGACAGCGCCAGCATCAGCATGGTGCTGGACGTGATTCGCGGCATCGCCGAGCAGACCAACCTGCTGGCCCTCAACGCGGCCATCGAAGCGGCCCGGGCCGGCGAGCAGGGGCGTGGCTTTGCGGTGGTGGCAGACGAGGTGCGCAGTCTGGCCCAGCGCACCCAGGCGTCCACCGCCGAAATCAGCAAGATGATCGAGGTGTTGCAGGAGCGTACCGCCGAGGCGGGCAGCGCCATGCAACTGAGCCGTCAGCAGATGCAGGAGAGCGTGGAGCTGGCGCGGGAGGCGGGGAGCAGCATCGACAGCATCAACGGTGCCGTCACCCAGATCACCGACATGAACACCCTGATCGCCACCGCCACCGAGCAGCAGAACGCGGTCACCGAGGAGCTCAATCGCAGCATCGTCAAGATCCACACCGCCGCCGACGAGAATGCCCAGGGGGTGCAGCAGACCGCCCAGGCCTGCGTCGAGCTGAGCAGGCTGGCCACCTCGCTGCACCATATGACCCAGCGCTTCACCCTCTGAGTCTTGCTGGTCACCCGGCACAGCGCAGAAGGCCCCACCAATCGGCGCAATGCTGTTCACTTAAGCGGAGCCGCATTGCGATTTACCGGAAAACGGGTCTTTGATATCTTCACCGCCCTGGGTCTCGATGGCCTGGGGCGTTTTTCTATGAACATGACGCCTATGCAGCCCCGCAACTCCGCCAACCTCCGTGGCGTATGGGCTGGCGATAACGCGCCCGCCATCACTGCCATCTGGTTCGCGATGAA
>NZ_JBFOCN010000021.1:0-9398 GCF_040907815.1 Aeromonas sp. s6 | reverse complement strand
ATCGCGCCATCGCTCAGGTTGTACCAATGCTGCATGCAGTGAATGCGTAGCATGGTTTCCAGCGGATAAGGTCGCCGGCCATTACCAGCCTTGGGATAAAACGGCTCGATGACTTCCACCATGTTTTGCCATGGCAGGATCTGCTCCATGCGGGACAAGAAAATCTCTTTTCTGGTCTGACGGTGCTTACTGCTGAATTCACTGTCGGCGAAGGTAAGTTGATGACTCATGATGAACCCTGCTCCATGGCTCCAGATGACAAACATGATCTCATATCAGGGACTTGTTCGCACCTTCCCTAAGTTTCGACCCGTCACTGGTAAATTCTGGCGCATAAGAACCTCAAGGGTTGGCTGTTTTATTTTATTGTTTTCGGCATTAAGCCCAATTTCTTGAGCGTTACGATAAAGCTAGCATGGAAACGATAGGTGCAAGCAAGTTAAGGGTTGCATCGCGCATGTCAATCTAGGCTATACCCTAACTTGATGTCAGGCAGGGCCGCGCCTGTCATTTTCAGAAGACGACTGCACCAGACAACGCGGTTTGAAGGCTGTTGTGCAGTCGTCTATTGAACGAACAGTATCAGGAGTCCGCTGCACGAATGATGACCTCAAGCCGGTTCTGGTCGCGCTGGCGACCGATCAGCCCCTGGATGTGCGATACCGCGACCACGATCTTTCCGGCGATTGGGCGGGCTACCGCGAATGCCACATCAAGCCCGACCTGCTGCTGATCTACCGCAAGTCCGACGCCGACACCCTGCGACTGGCGCGGCTTGGCTCCCATAGCGAGCTGTTCGGCTGATGCCAGTCGCCTTGTCCGCCAAACGATCATTAGGCGGCCAAACCGGACGCCTGTCCGAAAACATCTTGCGCAACGGGATGACGGACAATAAGATAGGCGGACGGTATAACGGACAAATTGGCGGAAATGGCACTCATCGGCTATGCGCGGGTATCGACGGCGGAACAGGACACCGCCTTGCAGACGGATGCGCTGCGCAATGCAGGCTGCGAACGGGTTTTCGAGGACACGGCATCCGGGGCCAAGGCAGACCGGCCCGGCTTGGCCGATGCGCTGGCTTATCTGCGCGATGGCGATGTGCTGGTCGTCTGGCGGCTGGATCGGCTTGGCCGCTCCCTGCCGCACCTGATTGAGACGGTCGGCAAGCTGGAAGCACGGGGCGTCGGCTTCCGCTCGTTGACTGAAAACATCGACACCACCACGCCGGGCGGACGGCTCATCTTCCATGTGTTCGGTGCGCTGGGCCAGTTCGAGCGCGACCTGATCCGCGAGCGCACCAAGGCCGGGTTGACCGCTGCCGCCGCACGCGGGCGCAAAGGCGGACGCAAGCCGGTTGTCACTGCCGACAAGTTGCAACGAGCGCGGGAGCTTGTCGCCAACGGCTTGAATGTCCGCGAGGCCGCCGCACGCCTCAAGGTAGGAAAAACCGCTCTCTACGCTGCCTTGCAGGCGGCCAGTTCTGGCAGTGCAGCCGACTCCTGATATTTCGTGCAGTCGCCTTCTGAAAACGACATGACTACATCAAGACAACAGCGCGGCACGGGAATCAAGGCATTGCGATTCTCGAAAATAGTTCTTGAAATTCTATTCTTGATTGCATATCATCTCAACGAGTTTCGATAAGAAAGGATGCGCATGCGACCGTCTGTTGTGCTTGACATGAAGCGAAGCGCAGTGCGTGAAGCGGTAGGCCGCTTTCGCGCCGCGAACCCGCGCGTCTTCGGCTCGGTGCTGCATGGCACCGACCGGGATGGCAGCGACCTCGACCTGTTGGTCGATGCGCTGCCCGGTGCCACGTTGTTGGACTTGGGCGATTTGGAAGAAGAACTGAAATCGCTGCTCGGCGTTGACGTCGATCTGCTGACTCCCGGCGACCTGCCGCCGAAGTTCCGGGCCAAGGTGCTCGCGGAGGCGCAACCGATATGAGCGAGAACCGCCTGCCCGATTACCTCGACCACATTCAGCAGGCCGCAACCGATGCGCGCAGCTTCGTGGAAGGGATGGCCAAGGACGACTTCTTGGCCGACAAGCGCACCCAGCAGGCCGTCATCATGAGCCTGATCGTCATCGGCGAGGCGGCCACAAAGGTGATGGATGGCTACGTCGAGTTCACCCAGGCGCATGCCGACGTGCCGTGGCGCAGCATGCGCAATATGCGTAATCGCATGGCTCACGGCTATTTCGACATCAACCTCGATGTGGTGTGGGAGACGGTACAGGAATGGCTGCCGGCGTTGCTCCAGCAATTGCCCGCCGTGCGTCAGGATGCCGACGATGAAGACCGTAACGACAAAGGCATGGAGCCATGACCAATCAAGCCGCCGATGTTCGGCCCCTCTGGCGTGTTCGATCCCGCGACCTATGAGCCGCGCTCGGGCAAGACCTTCTGGATGGCCGCAACGGACGTGAGTTCGCTGGTGGGCAAGGAGGCAGCAGCCGACACGCTCATCGGCAACTGCACGACCGCACGACCAGCCTCCCGTTCAAATTCGAGTTAGAACTCATATCCAGCCTGTCTGGGGGCACTGTGAAAGAGGGATCTCCGATGACTGTTGAATCGAGAATATTTTCTGTAGCCGAGTATGTTCAGCCGTCCGAAGGCGAGCCTATTCGTTCCGTTGTGCTTGAAACCCGAGACTCAATTATCGTGGTTTGGCATGTCCATCCCGGGCAGGAAATTGCGGCTCACATTCATCCTCACGGCCAAGACACGTGGACTGTTTTGTCGGGAATGGCTGATTACTTTCAGGGCAATGGGATTGTTCGTGCCCTCAGGGAAGGTGAGATAGCCGTGGCAAGACCGGGCCAAGTGCACGGGGCGCGAAATACAGGTACCGAGCCATTTGTGTTCGTCTCGGTTGTGGCATCAGCCAATGCCGGTTTCGTATTGGCTGAGCGATAGAGCCCAATCTCTGGAGTTGGTCCAATGAGCGGTCGGGGAGATAGGTAACAGACATGCAGCGGACACGGCTGCTAAACCAGGTCGCAAACCTCCTTGCGTCGCAGCGTGCCGCAAGCGACGCGATCAATCGAATGGGGTCGGCATGAGACTGAACACCATCCAGTTCCCGACCGCGTAGCCGCCTGTCCTGCCGATCAGGTCTTGACCATCGACGCCTGGGATCAGTCCTGAATGTTCTTGGAGACCACTACGTTATGAGCCGCAGCCGCCGCAAAACACCCATCGTCGGGCACACGACCTGCGGCAGCGAGCGCGAGGACAAGAAGCTCTGGCATCAGCGCTGGCGCACCCGTGAGCGCACGGCGCTGACCAGCGCGTCGCCCGAAGCCCTGAGCGCCCATCTGCCCCTGCTGGAAAACCAGGCCAGCAGCGTCTGGTCGATGGGCAAGGATGGCCGCTCCTACTGGCCCGTCAAGCGCCAGGCCGCCACGGCGGATCGCATCGCCAATCACAAGGGACGCAACCCGCAAGAACGCGCCTCCCTGAAAAAGCGCCTGCTGCGCAAGTGGATGAGCAAATGAAGCTCTCCTTCCATCAGCACATTGCGCTGTTCTGGATGATCGGTGCTCCGGGCGTCTTCGCGCCCGTGATCGAGAACGCCAAGCGGCCCGATGCCGGCGCCGTCATGGCGTGGGGTGTCGCGATCGTGGCGGTGATGATCCTCTTCACCCCTTTGCTGCTGCGCTGTCCACCATTCCGGCGCTGGTATGGCCGGACGGATGCGCTGTCGGAGCGGCAGCGCCAGGCGCTTGCCGAGCGCGGCCTGCGCCGCTACTACCAGACCGCTTTCGATGACGGCTACGTGCCCCGCGTGATGCCCTACGTGTGGCGCATCATCTGGACGGTCGGCGGGTTGATGGCTGTGACCGCCGTACTGCCTACCAACACCGGACGGCCAGCCTTCGATGCCTTGGTGGTCTTCTCGACCTGGTATCCGATAGGCGTGATGCTGCTGGTTTTCGCGTCGAGGCCCCTTGGCCGGTTGATTCGCCAAAGAGCACAGGAGCGGCGGAAATGAGCACGTCAACCATCGAGGCGCTGGCCAGCGCCTGGGCAAGGATTGCCGAGGAAGCGGAATTCCCCGCTGACTACGAGGGGACTGCCACACCACAAGCGCATCGGGCTAGCGAAGCTATTCAGGAGCAGATTCGGGAGCGCATCGTCGCCACCAACGACATGCGGCTGTTCAGCCTGCTGCACCTGCTGGGTCAGGCGTCGCTGCGCATGGAGCAAGCGCTGTGGCCGGAGGATTACGAGCGGATGACGCGCGAGGTTGAGGAAGCCCTGCGGCAAGCCACCGACGCCAACGCCAGATCGTACACCCACGAAGAAGTGATGCAGGCGATGCAGGAACGCATCGACCGGGCGCGAGACAAGCCATGTTGATTGGCTATGCGCGCGTCTCGACGCAGGATCAGAACCTGGAGCTGCAACGCGAAGCCTTGAGCAAGGCCGGATGTAAAAAGGTCTTCGAGGACAAGGTGAGTGGCACGCGGGCAGACCGGCCTGGCTTGGCCAAGACGCTCGAAATGCTGCGCGAAGGCGATACTTTGGTCGTCTGGAAGCTCGACCGGCTGGGCCGGTCGGTCAAGCAACTGGTCGATCTGGTCGGCGATCTGCACAAGCACGGTGTCCAGTTCAGGAGCCTCACCGACTCCATCGACACCGGCACACCATCCGGGCGGTTCTTCTTCCACGTCATGGCGAGCCTTGCCGAAATGGAGCGCGAGCTGACCGTCGAGCGCACCCGCGCCGGGCTGGAAGTCGCCAAGCAGCTCGGCCGCAAAGGCGGCCGCAAGCCGAAGATGACCGACAGCAAGATCGAGTCGGCCAAGAAGCTGCTGGCCAGCGGGGTGCCGCCCAAGGACGTGGCCAAGAACCTCGGCGTGTCCATTCCGACGCTGTACCGCTGGGTGCCAGCCTCCACGCACGCTTAGCGTGCTTTATTTTCCGTTTTCTGAGACGACCCCTTTAGGCGCGCCCGCCAGATTTAGCAGGGAATAACAGCGGGTGGACAAGCTGCGCGTTGTCCACCCTACGCCACGTCACGCCAGCATAGGGTGGACAACCGCCCCTCAGACTTCTGCCTTGGTCTGCGCCTTGATCCCGTAGAACACGCAATAGAGCACCGGCAGCACCACCAGGGTGAGCAGGGTGGCGAAGCCCAGGCCGAACATGATCACCACCGCCATGCTCTGGAAGAAGGCGTCGGTCAACAGCGGGCTCATGCCCAGGATGGTGGTCAGGGCAGCCATGGATACCGGGCGTACGCGGCTGATGGAGGCCTCTTCCACGGCCTGCAGGGCGTCCTTGCCGCTGGCCAGCTGCAGCTGGATTTCATCCACCAGAACGATGCCGTTCTTCACCAGCATGCCGCTCAGGCTGAGCAGGCCGAGCAGGGCCATAAAGCCGAAGGGAATGCCGGTGAGCAGAAAGCCCAGGGTTACGCCGATCATCGCCAGGGGCACGGTCAGCCAGATCACGGTGGCGCGCTTGAACGAGTCGAACAGCAGGATGGTGATCATAAACATCACCAGATAGCCCAGAGGCAGACTGCCGAACACCGCGCCCTGGGCATTGCGCGAACTTTCGTATTCGCCGCCCCATTCCAGGTGATACCCCTCGGGCAGGGGGATGGCTTCGATCTCGGGCTTGATACGCTGGAGCAGCTGGGCTGCTGTTTCGCCGCTGAGCAGGGCTGGATCGGCCTGCACGGTGAGGGTGCGTTTGCGATCCAGACGCATGATCAGCGGGTCTTCCCACTCGGTGGAAAAGCCCTGCAGCACCTGCTCGATGGGCAGGTAGATGCCACGCACGCTGCTCCAGATCTGCAGGTCACTGAGGCTGTCGGCATTCAGCCGCTCGTTGTCCGGGGTGCGCGCGACAATCGGCAGCAGGCGGGTGCCGTCGCGGTACAGGCCCACGTTCATGCCGGAGAAGCTCATGCGCAACAGGTCATCCAGTGCACTCTTGTCCACCCCCAGTTCACGGGCGCGGGCCTCGGCAAATTGTGGACGAACCAGCTTGGTGCGCTCATGCCAGTCGTGCATCACTGCATTGGCTACCGGATCCTGGCGCATCAGGCGGCTGACTTCGCCACCCAGGCGGCGCAGTTCGTCGGGGTCGGGGCCGCTGAAGCGCGCCTCGATCTTGCTGTCATTGCCGGGGCCGAGCATCAGCTGCTTGAACTTGGGCTTGATCTGCGGGTACTGCTCGGCGACATGCAGTTCCAACTGGTTGATCAGCGGCTCGATGCGTTCCAGGTTGTCGGTGCGCACCAGCAGCTGGGCGTAGTTGGGATACTGCTTCTGCGGTGAGTAGGTGAGGATAAAACGCAGGGCGCCCTGACCGATTGTGCTGCTGACCGTGGTCACTCCTTCCTGCTCCAGTACATGCTGATCCAGTTCGGCCACCAGCTGCTCGGTGTAGCGGATATCAGTGCCCTGGGGTAGCCACAGGTCGATAAAGAACATCGGCGTATTGGACGGCGGAAAGAAGCTCTGGCGCACCTTGCCGAAGCCGGCAATGGCCACCACCAGCAGCACCACCAACACGCCCAGAGTGAGGCTACGGCGGTGCAGGGCGAAGTCGAGCAGGCGCCGGTAGCTGGTGAAGATCACCCCGCCGTAGGGGTCGCCCTGATCCTGGCCGGTCAGGGTCTGGTTATCGCGGAAGAACAGGCTGGCGAAGAACGGCGTCAGGGTGATGGCAGTCACCCAGCTGAGCAGCAGGGAGATCATCAGCACCTGGAACAGCGACAGGCAGAACTCGCCGGTGGAGTCGTCCGACAGGCCGATGGGGGCGAAGGCGATGATGGCGATCAGGGTGGCGCCGAGCAGCGGCAGGTTGGTCTGGCGGACAATGCCCCGCGCCGCCTCCAGGGTGCTCTGGCCGCGCTGACGGCCGACCAGAATGCCTTCGACGATAACGATGGCGTTGTCCACCAGCATGCCCAGGGCGATCACCAGGGCGCCGAGGGAAATGCGCTGCAGCTCGATGCCCAGCAGGCGCATAAAGATAAAGCTGCCGAGCACCGTCAGGGCCAGGATCAGGCCGATCAGCAGGCCGCTGCGCAGGCCCATAAAGATCAGCAGCACGACGATCACGATGGCCACCGAGGCGACGAAGTTGATCACGAAACCCTGCACCGAGGCCTGCACTTCGGCGGCCTGGTCGTAGAACACCTGCAACTGCATACCGGCCGGGCGCTGGGCGTCCAGTTCAGCCAGGCGCGCGTTGATCGTCGCGCCGACATCCACCACATTGACCTTGGGTGCGAAGGAAACGCCCAGGGTCAGGGCCGGCTGGCCGTTCATGCGGTAGAGGTTGCCCGGTGTTTCGCTAAAGCCGCGGCTGACCTGGGCGATATCGCCGAGAGTGACCTGCTGCGCGCTGCCCGGGTCGCTGATGATCAGACGCTCCAGCTCGCGCACATCCTGCAGCTCGCCAGTGGGGTGCAGGCGGATCGACTCGCTGCCGACCAGAATGCGCCCGGCGTTGGACACCACGTTCTGCTGGCTGAGCACCTGGGCCAGGCGCTGCGGGGCGATACCCAGGGTGCTCATCTTGCTGCGCGAGATTTCCACCTGCACCTGCTCCTGGCGGGCGCCGGCCAGGCTGACCTTGCCTACGCCAGGCAGCAACACCAGTTCACGGCGCAGGTAGTCGGCGAAATCGCGCAGTTCCTGGGCGCTGTAGCCCTCGCCGGTGAGCAGCAGGAAGAAGCCGAATACATCGCTGAAATCATCCCGCACCTGCGGCGGGTTGACCCCCGGTGGCAGGTTGGGCTGCAAGTCGTTGATCTTGCGCCGCAGTTCATCCCAGATCTGCGGGATCTGCTCGGCCTTGTATTGGCTGTGCAGTTCCAGGCTGATCTGCGACAGCCCGGCACTGGAGATGGAGGTGACCTTCTTGATCGAGGG
This sequence comes from Aeromonas sp. s6, assembly GCF_040907815.1. Taxonomy (NCBI): domain Bacteria; kingdom Pseudomonadati; phylum Pseudomonadota; class Gammaproteobacteria; order Aeromonadales; family Aeromonadaceae; genus Aeromonas; species Aeromonas sp. s6. The sequence continues at coordinate 1,490 of NZ_JBFOCN010000021.1, read as the reverse complement.
CAGCTGCTGGATGGCGTTCTCCAGCGGGTAGCTGACCTCTTCTTCCACCTGCTGCGGCGAGGCGCCGGGATAGCTGGTGATGACCATGGCGTTCTTCAGGGTGAAGGACGGGTCTTCCAGGCGGCCGATTCCGAGAAAGGCCAGCAGCCCGCCGATGCCCAGCACCAGAGTGACCAGCCAGCTGGTGACGCGACGCTGGATAAAGTAGCCGGCGATATCCATTTACAGCCCTCGCTCGCGTACCCAGGGCCTTACCGCCTGGCCTTCCTCCAGCTCGGCGCCACCCACGGCAACGATCTGCTCGCCGGGTTCGATGCCGCTGAGTACTTCGATGCTGTTGCGGCTCAGCTGGCCCACCTCGACCTGGCGGGCCGTCAGACGTAGCACGCCGTCCTGCTCGCGAGCCACCCACACCTGCTTGACCTCGGGGCCGCTGTCGTCCGGACTGAACACCGCCTCCACCGGCACCAGCAGGCGGCTACCCAGGTCACGGCTGACCTGGGCCAAGTCAACCTTGACCGTGGCACTCATCCCCGGTAACAGGTTGAGACCCTCGGGACGCGGCATGGACAGGGTCACCTGATAGGTCAGGGTCTTGGGATCAGGCTGGGTGCTGTGCTCCTTATAGACCGCCTCGAATTCGCGGCCGGGCAGGCTGTCGAGAATCACGCTGGGGTGATAGTCGCGGTTCTCTTCACGGCTGCGCAGGTTGGTCAGCAGGTTTTCCGGCATCTGAAACAGCACATCCAGCTGATTGCCGCTCTGCAGGGTGACCACGGGCTGCTTGGCCTGCACCACCTGGAAGTTGTCCACATGGGTGCTGGCCACCACTGCGTCGAAGGGCGCGAGAATGCTGGTGTATTCCAGCTCCTGACGGGCCAGGCTGAGCGCTGCGCTGGCCGAATCCAGGGTGGCCTTGCGCTGGTCATACTCAGCGCGGGAGATCATCTGCCGCTCCAGCAACTGGGCAATACGCTTGAACTGGGCGTTGGCCAAGTCATAGCTGGCCTGGCGATCACGCAGGCGCAGGCGCTGGTCGGCGTCATCCAGGCTGGCAATCAGCTGACCGCGTTTCACCGGCTGTCCCTGCAGCACGTTGAGGGTCTTCAGCTGGCCGCCGATACGGAACGACAGCTCGGCCTCCTCGGTGGCCTTCAGGCGCGCGGGGAATTCGCGCAGGCGCGCCCCGGCCGGATCTTCCACGGTAAAGAGTTTGACCAGGCGCGGGGCCTGTTCTTGGGGGGCTGGAGCCTGATCGCAGGCACTTAGCAACAGGGCGGCCGGCAGGCACAGAAAAAGCAGGGGACGAAGGTTCAAGGCGGCTATCCCTAATCTGGCGAGATCAATAAAAAGGCAGCCCGTTACGGGCCTGTGGCCGAGAGTTTAGGCGTTAATCCGTCATTCCGCACCTGATTTTCCCTTTTTCGCGGCTTGACGGCGATCGGCTGTTTTGATCTATTACTGCTTTTTGGAGGTCGCTCATCATGCCC
>NZ_JBFOCN010000020.1:0-12650 GCF_040907815.1 Aeromonas sp. s6 | reverse complement strand
AGTGACTGCTCCCCGCCGCAAGCGGCGAGGCTTCCCACTTCTTAGGCCGCTACTGCCGAATTGGCAGATTAACGCTGGCCTCCATGGGTAGAAACGACGTGTCCCGCCGCCTTTAATTCCAATATGCCTTGTTGCTGGATATTCATGGCCGCGTTAATGTCGCGGTCATGCCCTGCCCCACACGCTGGACATACCCACTGCCGCTGATGCAACGGCATGTCCGGCATCTTGTGGCCGCAATCGCTACACAGTTTCGAGCTGGCAAACCACTGATCAAGTTTGATTAGGTGGCGACCCGCCGCTTGTGCCTTGTACTCCAGCTTCATGATGAAACCATGCCAACCAGCATCGCCAATGGCGCGGGCCAGTTTGTGATTTTTCATCATGTTCGCTGATTTCAATGTCTCCACGATGACCGCTTGGTTTTCGTCAACCATCGTGTGAGAGAGTTTGTGCTGAAAATCGGCGCGGGCATTGGCTACCCGTTCGTGCAGGGCGGCCAGTTGCCGTCTTGCCTTGCCACGGTTGGCGCTGCCCTTTTTCTTGCGAGACAGTGCCTTTTGCTTGCGTCGTAGATTGCGACTGGCGTTGATAAGGTGGCGTGGATTGGCAATCTTTTTGCCGCTCGACTCAATGAGGTAGTGGGACAGCCCCATATCACAGCCAGTCACGTCCGTGATGAAGGTGGGCTTGGCGGGAGCCTCGCAGCCATCCTCGCAAAGGATGGAAGCATAGTATTTCCCTGTCGGGCCACGGCTGACTGTGATGCTGGATACCACGCCGATAATATCTCGATGAATGACCGCCCTGATGGGCGTCATCTTCGGCAACTGGATAGCCGCTGTGAGCACCTTTCCGTTGGGGTGATAGCTGGATTGCCTGCCCCGTTTGCTCTTGAAGGTAGGCATTCGTGCCTTGAGCTTGGGATTGAAGAAGTTGGCGAATGCCTTGTCGAGATTAATCACCGCTTGCTGCAAGGCGAGTGAATCGTACTCCTTTAGCCAGCCGTATTTGCGCGATTTTTTCGCCACTGCGAGCATGGGTTTCAGGTCGCGTTTCGGTTTCAGTGAAATCCCGTGACGCTTGAACATGTGTCGTTGAATATGAAGGGCCTTGTTGTACGCGAACCGCACCGCGCCGAACTGGGCATTCAAGAATGCCGCTTGTTCGTCGGTCGGATAAATGCGTACTTTCGTTGCTCTTCTCAAAGTCACCGCTCGCTGCTAGGATACCCATACAGTATGACTTTTAACGAAGTATTGCAAGTGAGTGTGCATCATGATGATTTGACTAGGTATCTGCGGAGGCGTCACTCCGTCAGCAAGCTAGTTGTGCATTTAATCTTCACCACGAAGTACCGCCGCAAACTGCTTGATGGCACCATGATCGAGCAGATGCGCGGCGCATTTTTATCTGCGGCAGAGAAGTTGGAGATCGACATTCTGGAGATGGATGGCGAAGCCGATCACGTTCATCTGCTCGTAGCCTATCCACCGAAGTTGGCCGTCAGTGTGTTGGTCAATAATTTGAAGTCGATCAGTAGCCGCCAGATCCGCATATTGAATACGCACCTACGAAAGCAAAGTAATAGCGGGCTCCTGTGGTCGCGCTCTTACTTTGCTTGCAGTGCTGGCGGGGCCACTATCGAAACGCTCAAGGCGTATGTGGCCTCGCAGAACACACCAGATTAGCTCCCCTTATATCCCCGCCCGATTGGGCGCAATGCTGTTCAGATAAGCACATTTTTGACTAATTATTCATAAATGCGACTTGAGTTGGGGGAGCAAGGCTGTTTCCAGTCGATGTTCCTTCAGCCTTTATCCAGCGTGGCTTGCAATAGAAAGAGGGAGGCATCATGCCTCCCTCATTTTTAGCCCTGATACTACGTGGACTGGAACTCAAATTCTCTTACCTGATTACCCATGACCCTCAGCCAGCTTCAAGAGCCGATATGGCATCGGAGGGCTTGCCACGACTGCATGCCCCAATTCAACCAACATGCTCTTGAGGTCAAAACGATGATTAAACCGGAAGCAGTATTCCGCAAGATGCCTTGGTAAATGCTTCGCTCCGAGCGTATGGCAACTGCCCCGCAGCGAGTTTTTCACATTTCCTATCATCGTGTTTACCCAGTTGAATGCCGGATGATCCAGCCAGTCCAGGTTGCCCCCGGTGACAACACCCAGGTGCTCACAATTGGCCTCCTTGACCGCTTTGAAACAGGCCAATCCATCGGATATCACCGCGCTACCACTGGCAATATGCCGTTTTGCCCAATCAGCAACGGACTTGGTTTTGAAACCATCGACCACCGTCATCCGCATCTTGATTGGATGTCCTTCCTTGTTCAGGGCCACTGCTGCCACAAACGGCGTCTTGCCTGCCGCGCCCCGACCCCGTTTGCCACCACGGCGCTCGCCACCCCAGTAGACATCATCGAGCTGAATGATGCCGCTGATGGGCTGCTTGTCATCGGACTCTTTCATGGCTTGCAGCAGCTTGTGCTTGAGCATCCAGGCGGTGTCATATTTGACGCCCAACTGGCGCTTTAGCTCCATCGCTGACAAGCCTGTTTTGGTTTGTGACAACAGGTGCATTGCCAGAAACCACTTGGTCAGTGGGAGCTTGGTGTTTGCGAAAATCGTGTTTCCAGTCAATGACATCTGGTGACGGCAGTGATTGCATTGCCACACACGTGGCCGCCTTCTCAGGCGACAACAGGTCTTGTTGGCACATTCAGGGCAGACAAAGCCGTTAGGAAAACGCCAAGTGAACAGCGCGTTTTCGCACTGAGCCTCAGTGCCATAGTCCTTGAGAAACTCAAACAGGCTGTAGCCTTTCTGGAATTGGATTTTGCTTTTGGCCATGATCTCGCACCTCGATAACTGTACGTAAGATCAGTATAGTTCGTGGTAACTGACTGCTAATCATGGGTAATCAGGTTCTCTTAAGTGAACAGCATTGCGCCCGATTGGGCGAGGGTTTACGGGGCAGTTGCTAAGATTCAATCTAGTCTTCAATTACTATCGGCATTACCATATGAATCTTTATTAAAAATTGACTTACGATGTGATCGGATTTAACTCCATACATCCAGACACTAGTCCCTACTCCACTGCGGAGGAGATAGTGTTGTAACTATGTGAATCGCCAACAGCTTTGTAGACTCCTCTACACTTTTATCTTGCAACCAGTACCAGAACCATCAAAAGTGCACCATCGTACACATTTGATTGATGTATTCTCACGCCATGGGTTAAGGTGTAACAACCTACACTTTTTTTCGTGATCATGATGGCAGACGCATCGTTGCAAACCGGCCCGAAAGAACTGGATCCCGCCTCCCTGGGGCTGGCGATACGCGAGAGACGCAAGGCCGCCAGGATGACCCAGGAGGTGACAGCCTCACTGTGCGGCATCTCCAAGAAGACCCTGATCAAGATTGAGAAGGGGGGGGATGTCTACCTCTCGACCCTGCTGCAGGTGATGAACGCACTGGGGCTGAGGTTGCAACTGGTGCAAGAAGCCGGGTCACAGGTAACGAGCGACAGCAGCCAATCAGAGGTCGGTGATGATGAGTGGTTCTGAGCGCCATCGGCTTGAACTTCGGCTGGGTAACCAGCTGATCGGCCATCTTGAATATGACTCCCAACGGGATACTTTTCAGCTCGGCTATACACCTGCATGGCAAGCTCGCGGCTTCCCGATCTCACCGCCGCTGGCGCTGGATGGATCGGCCAGCAGTGCCCAGATCCGGGCGTATCTCGGCAACTTGCTGCCTGAAAATCGCGGGCTGGACCATCTGATTGAGGCGCTCTCCGTTTCGCGCAGCAATCTCTTTGCCCTGATCCACTGCATCGGCCGCGATGTCTCCGGGGCGGTCACCTTTACCCTGCCCGCAGAGCCCGACGTCCCCACCCGGTTTCGCCCCATCACCCCAGAGGAGCTGTTGCTGCGCCTCGAACAGCCCGAGATCTGGCCGCTGGAAGTCTGGGATGGTCGCCCCCGCCTCTCGGTTGCGGGTGTGCAGGCCAAGCTCAACCTGCTGCGACTCGAGGGGGCACTGGGATTTGGCGAGGGCGAGCTCTGTTCCACCCACCTCCTCAAGTTCGAGCATCACCCTCATCTGGTGATCAATGAGTTTGTGACCATGCGACTGGCCGCACTGCTGGGCATGCCGGTGGCACAGGTCGAACTGCACAGGGTCGGCCAAGGCGATAAGTCCCACCGGGGTTTGCTGGTAGAACGCTTCGATCGGCGCCTCGATGAGGATGGCTTGAGGGTGCGCCGTCGCCATATGATCGATGCCTGTCAGGGGCTGGGGTTTCCCGTCGCCCGAAAATATGAACGCAACTTCGGTGACGGGCGGGATGTGGCCCATATTCGGGAAGGAGTGAGCCTGCCACGGCTGTTCAACCTCAGCGCCCTCTGCGTCAATCCGGCGCAGGCCAGACTGGACATGCTGCAATGGCTGCTCTTCAACCTCTGCGTCAACAATCACGATGCCCACGGCAAGAACTACAGCTTCTTCGTATCAAAAGCAGGGCTGATGCCCACTCCCTGGTACGATCTGGTCAATGTGGGGCTTTACCCCGAGTTCAACCAGCATCTGGCCATGGCCATCGGCGACGAGTTTACTCCCGAGGTGGTCAACGCATGGCAGTTGCTGGAGATGGCCGAAGCATGTGAGCTGCCCAAACGCCTGTTGCAGCAGACCCTGCACAAGATGGCCAGCGACATACTGCACCATCTGGATGCCGCCATCGCCCTGGTCGAGACAGACAATCCCGCCGAGCTGGCTTATCTGGCAGTCTACCGAGACGACATTGAACGCCGTTGCCACCATTTTCAGGAGCAGGCGACGCTGTTGCTCGATCTACAACTGTAGCCGGACCTTGTCCACCCCCATGGGACGCAACCCAGCCTTGAGCCCATGACGGGCATTGCCTACAATGACCCACTTTTTATCACACTCAGGTCTATAAAATGAGCGACAACAAACCTGCACTGCCCGACCGTCTGGCGGCCAACCCGCGCAGCCCGCACCATGTGGCGGAGTGTTTCGAGCACGAGATCGGCATTCGCGTGAACGGCAAGGAGCGCACCAATGTCGAGGAGTACTGCATCAGCGAAGGTTGGGTGAAGATCCCCTCCCCCAAGGCCAAGGATCGCTACGGCAACCCCATGCTGATCACCGTCAAGGGCACCGTCGAGGCTTTCTACGCCTAAGCGGCCCTGACCGCGCGCCCCGCCGGGCCCGCCGCCATGCTGTTCAGAACACCGGCCTTGCGCCGGTGTTCTGCTGTTGAGGGCGGCCCAGGGTGACAGGCGCCTCTCTTTCTTTGCTCTCTGTTGCCTTCCTGTTTCTTCCTTTCCCTCCCTTGCTTTCGCCTTTTCCTTTTCATCTGGGCCCTGATCCGGCAGGCGAGCCGCCTTTGGCATCCAGGCAAGGCGACGCTCTTGTCATCCCTGCCGGTTTACCCAGGCCATCACCGCCCCACTCACCCTCGGGAACGCGACTTGCCGCCCTGCCAGCGTTGCAGCGCAGCCCCCGCCAGCACCAGCAGGATGCCGAGCAGATCGCTCGCGGCCAGCCGTCCGGCCAGGGCATCGAGCAGGGCGCCCCCCGCCAGCTGGCCCGTGACGATGAGCAGGGCGCAGGCCAGGGCGCCGATCCGGCCTATGGCCCAACTGCTGATGGCGACGAACAACGCCCCCAGCACGCCGCCGAGCAGCAGCCAGGGATCGAGCCCGGCGAGCCGCTCCCAGGGCGCCCCCTTGAGGATGAGCAGGGCGCCGAGCAGCCCGAAGCCGAGCAGGTGGTTGGCAAGGGACGCCGTCATGGCGCCCCGGGCGCTGGCGAGGCGGCCATTGAGGGTGCGCGACAGGCTCACCGCCACGCCGTTCAGCAGTCCCAGCAGGATCAATATGGTCATGGTGTCTCTCCTAATGCAGCACGATGAGCAGGGCGCCGGCCATCACCAGCAGGGCGGCGAGCGCGTCTTTTCCCGAGGGGCGGCGGCGAGCCAGTCCGAGCCAGCCGAGGCCATCGCACAGGGCACCAAACAGCAGTTGGCCGAGCAGCAGCAGGGCCAGGGTGCCCGCCATGCCGAGGGGCGAGTTGAGGCACAGGGCTGCCAGCACCACGGTGAGCGCCCCCGGCAGACCGCCGAGCCAGGCCCAGGGCGGGGCCGCCTCCGGCGTCGGGGGCCTTGGGGAGAGCCACCACAGGAGCCCGGCCACCAGGCTGCCGACCCCGTGGGCCAGCCAGCTCGCGAGCCAGGGGTCGGTGGCGCGGGACAGGGCGCCGTTCTGGGCGATCATCAGCGCCAGCAGCAGGCCGGCAGCGAAGGCGGCCAGGGCGCCCAGGGTCTGGCCGAGTGTCTGGCCGAGTGTCTGGCCGAGGGCGGGGCGGCCGGGGCCGCGGTCAACAAGCGGGGGGATCATGGGGTTGCTCCTTGGTTGAACTGACGAGCAGGGTAAATTGTTTTTTATTTGGGGATAATCTACTCTCCTGGAACAACATTGTTTCCATATCGAGAACAACATGAACCAGGAAGCCTTCGCCCTGCTCCCCGCCTTCGTCGCCGTGGTGGAGTCGGGCACCTTCTCCGGCGCCGCCCGTCAGCTCGGCCTCAGCAAGTCGGTGCTGAGCAAGAAGGTGAGCCAGCTCGAGCAGGCCCTCGGCTGCCAGCTCCTCTATCGCACCACCCGCTCCCTCACCCTCACCGAGGCGGGGGAGCGCTACTTCGAGACGGTGCGCCATGCAGTGCGCCTGGCCAGCGACGGGGAAGATGCCATCGGCGCCCTGCAATCGGCCCCCCGCGGCCTGCTGCGGGTGACGGTGCCCATGGTCTATGGCCGGCGCCACATCGCCCCCCTTGTCCCCGAGTTTCTCGCCCTTCACCCCGAGGTGCAGTTGCAGCTGGAGATGAGCGACGCCCGGCAGGATCTGGTGGCCGAGGGGTTCGACGTGGCGGTGCGCATCGGCGAGCTGGAGGATTCGAGCCTGGTCGCCCGCCGCCTCGCCCCCTGTCTCAGCACCCTGTGCGCCGCCCCCGCCTACCTGGCGCAGGCCGGCACGCCCCGCACCCCGGCGGATCTCGAGCGCCACAACTGCCTCTTCTACTCCCTGTTTCGCGGCGGCACCCAGTGGCGGCTGCATGGGCCCGAAGGAGAGGTGGCCATCACCCCCAGGGGCAATTTCGAGGTCAACAACAGCGATGCCATCCACACCGCGCTGCTGGCGGGGCTTGGCATCGGCAACATGCCGGACTTCATCGTGGCGCGGGATCTCGCCATCGGGCAGCTGGTGCCCGTCCTGCCAGACCATGCCCTGCCCGAGCACGGCATCTGGTGCGTCTATCCCAAGCGCCGCCACCTGCCCGCCAAGGTGGAGGCCTGGCTGGCCTTCCTGCAGGAACGTCTGGGGCTGCGCTGAGGGGGGCATCGGGATAACCGGAACGGTTCACGTTTTTTTCATCGGGAAGGGAGTAGAGTAGGCAGCAAACCAAGCATCTGTTTTTATTGGAAAAGCATTCAGGGGACGAGCCACGACATCGCGCCCCGCACCCCAGAGGGAGCCCCATGATGAAGAAAACCGCGATTGCCCTGACCCTCACCAGCCTGCTGACGCTGCCGCTCGTTGTCTCATCCGATGCCTGGGCCGCCCCGGTGCGCTCCCTGCAAAAGGAGCAGAATTACGAGCAGTTCATCAGCAAGCGCCAGGTGGTGGATCAGCTGCTGGCAGACGCCGCCCGCATCTTCCACTCCCCCGCCCGGGTCTCCGATGCGGGCTTTACCGCCAAGATGCCGAGCAACATGGAGCAGGTGACCACCCTGCTGCTGGAGGCCCACCAGCTCGAGCCCTATCGCACCGATCTGCTCATCTCGGCGGCCAACGCCCAGATCTACAACGGCAACGTGGACAGGGCCATCGCCCTGTTCGAGCAGGCCCTCACCGCCGCCCCGGACGATCTGGACATCAACACCTATCTGGCCACCTGGCAGCGCTTCAAGGGCAACCAGGCCAAATCCGATGGCTACCTCAAGCGGGTCGGCGAGCTCAATGCCGGTCGCGCCGCCGACTTGCAGCGGCTGTTCGCCACCGTGGACAGAGTGGTCGCCACCCCCCTCAAGGAGCGTCAGGGACGGGGCGAGAAGAAGGGGCGCCGCGCCATCGTCACCCTGGGCTATGCCCTCAATCCCGACGGCTCCATGCACGACATCCTGCTGGGACGCCTCGAGACCACCCGCGCCCTGGCCCAGGCCGATCCGGCGGCCCTCGTCATCCTCACCGGCGGCGTGCCCCAGAACCGCCAGACCGAGGGCAAGCTGATGGCGGACTGGCTGGCGAAAAAGGGCATCGACCGCTCCCGTATCATCGAGGAGAACTACGCCACCAGCACGGTGGAGAACGCCCTCTACAGCGGCTATGCCCTCGCCCGCCACGAGATTGAGTTCGCCACCCTGGTGAGCTCGGCGAGCCATGTGCGCCGGGGCCAGACCCTGCTGGAAATCGCCTGTTGGCAGAGCGGCCCGGCGAACATCCGCATCGACAGCGTCGCCTACCCGGACAAGCCCCTCTCGGCCCTGGCCAAGGCAAGCCCGGAGGAGCTGCTTGGCATCTACCGGGACGCCCTGCGCACCTATGGCCTGTGGAGCTACCGCTCGGCCCCGCTGGTGGAGCGCTGATCCCCCGGCCCCGCCACCCTGGCGGGGCCTTTTCCTCTCTTCTCCCTGCCAGTCACTGCCCTCCCTGTTGGCCAGCCCCTGCACGCACCTGCTGACCCCTTGCGCCAGCCACCCGATAGATGGCGGGTGAGCAAGCTATCCACTTTCTGGCATATCTCAATCAGATCATTGATTTACCGTTCTTTTTCTAAGAACCAAACGGCATGAGAACACCCTTCTCGTTCCTTCGCCCCCGGGGATGTTCAGATAAAGATGTGGCTTCCCCCCCCCCCAACAAGGAAGTGCATCATGACAGCAAAAGGCATCTCTCTGTGGCTCGCAGCCTCCATGCTGCTCGGCCAGTCCGCACAGGCCCTCGACGTCACCGTGGCCTACCAGACCTCCGCCGAACCCGCCAAGGTGGCCCAGGCCGACAACAGCTTCGCCAGGGAGAGCGGCGCCACCGTGGATTGGCGCAAGTTTGACAGCGGCGCCAGCGTGGTACGGGCGCTCGCCTCCGGCGACGTGCAGATAGGCAACATCGGCTCCAGCCCCCTGGCGGTGGCGGCGAGCCAGAATCTACCCATCGAGGTGTTCCTGCTCGCCTCCAAGCTCGGGGAGTCCGAGGCCCTGGTGGTGAAGCAGGGGCTCGCAAAACCCGAGGATCTCGCGGGCAAGCGCATCGCCGTGCCCTATACCTCCACCACTCACTACAGCCTGCTGGCGGCCCTCAAGCACTGGAACGTCGACCCCGCGACGCTGCAGATCGTCAACCTGCAACCACCGGCCATCATCGCCGCCTGGCAGCGGGGCGACATCGACGGCGCCTATGTCTGGGCCCCCGCCCTCAACCAGCTCACCAAGGAGGGCAAGGTGCTGACCGACTCCGCCCAGGTGGGTGACTGGGGGGCGCCGACCCTGGACGTCTGGGTGGTGCGCAAGGACTTTGCCAAGGCCCACCCCGAAGTGGTGCAGGCCTTCGTGAACAGCACCCTGGCCGCCCAGCGCGACTACCTGGCCAACCCCGACGGCTGGCTCACCAAGCCGGACAACCTCGCCAAGCTGGCCAAGCTGAGCGGCGTTCCCGAGGCGGACGTTCCCGCGCTGGTGAAGGGCAACACCTACCTCGATGCGAAGGCCCAGAGCGCCGAGCTCGGGCGCCTCGTCAACCAGACCATCATCGACACCGCCCGCTTCCTCGAGAGCCAGGGCAAGGTCGCGAACGCCGCCTCGGACTACCGCCAGTTCGTGACCGATCGCTTCGTGAAAGCCGTGGCCCAGTAAATCCAAGGAGACGACCATGCTGCTGCTCTCTCATGTGTCCGCCGAGTACGCCAGCAGGCGGGTGCTCGACAACATCAACCTCTCCCTGTCCGAGGGGGAGCTGATGGTGGTGCTGGGGCCCTCGGGCTCGGGCAAGACGACCCTCCTCAACCTGGTGGCGGGCTTCGAGCCTTGCCACCACGGCCAGATAAGCCTTGAGGGCAAGCCGGTCACCGGCCCCGGCGCCGAGCGCGGCGTGGTGTTCCAGAGCGAGGGGCTGCTGCCCTGGCGCAACGTGCGAGACAACGTGGCCCTCGGCCTGCAGCTGGCGGGCGTACCCAGTGCCGAGCGCACCGAACAGGCCCAGGCACTGCTGCGTCAGGTGGGGCTGGAGGGGGCCGGCGATCGCGCCATCTGGCAGCTCTCCGGCGGCCAACGCCAGCGGGTCGGTATCGCCCGGGCCCTCGCCACCCAGCCCCGCCTGCTCCTGCTGGACGAGCCCTTCGGCGCCCTGGACGCCTTCACCCGGGAGCAGATGCAGACTCTGCTGCTGCGCCTGTGGCACGAGCACAGGCGTCAGGTGCTGCTCATCACCCACGACATCGAGGAGGCCATCTTCATGGCCACCGATCTGGTGCTGCTCTCCCCCTCCCCTGGGCGGGTGACGGAGCGGCTGACCCTGGATTTCGGTCGCCGCTTCGCCGCCGGGGAGCCCTACCGCAGCATCAAGTCCGATCCGGCCTTCATCGAGCGCCGTGAATACGTGCTGGAACGGGTGTTCGCAGAGCGGGAGGCCTTTGCATGACTCTCGCCCTCGCCCGGCAACGGGATCTCACCCACACACGGGCAGCGGGCTGGCCCCTGCCCCGCCGTCTGACCCTGAGCCTCGCCACCCTGATCGTGCTGCTGGCCCTGTGGTGGCTGGTGGCCCACTTCGGCTGGGTCGATCCCCTGTTCCTGCCGCCCCCACAGCGGGTGCTGGCACAGCTCATCACCATCGCAGGCCCAACGGGCTTTATGGATGCCACCCTGTGGCAACACCTGGGGGCCAGCCTGGGGCGCATCCTGGTGGCGCTCGCTGCCGCGGCGTTCTTTGGCATCACGGTGGGCATCGCCATGGGGCTCTCCCCCACGGTGCGCGGCGTGCTGGATCCCCTCATTGAGCTCTACCGCCCGGTGCCGCCGCTCGCCTACCTGCCACTCATGGTGATCTGGTTTGGCATCGGTGAAACATCGAAGGTGCTGCTCATCTATCTGGCCATCTTCGCGCCCGTGGCCCTGGCGACCCTGACGGGGGTGCAGAGCGCCAACGCGGTGCGAGTGCGGGCGGCCCAGGCGCTGGGCGCATCCCGGTCCCAGGTGCTCTGGCACGTGATCCTGCCCGGCGCCCTGCCGGACATCCTGACCGGGCTGCGCATCGGGCTCGGGGTGGGCTGGTCCACCCTGGTGGCGGCCGAGCTTATCGCCGCCACCCGGGGGGTGGGCTTCATGGTGCAATCCGCCGGCGAGTTTCTCGCCACCGACGTGGTGCTGGCGGGCATCCTGGTGATCGCCCTGATCGCCTTCGTACTGGAACTGGGCCTGCGCGCCCTGCAGCGCAGGCTCACCCCCTGGCATGGAGAAGGACAATGAGCCACAGGCTGACCGCTATTCTTCGCCTCCCTTTCCTATTGGCATCGGGCCTTCACGCCCCCAGACATGGAGCAAGACCATGACCGAGAAGTTGACCATTACCCCCCTCGGCCCCCACATCGGCGCCGTCATCGCCGGCGTCAATCTGGCCGAGCCCCTGAGCCAGGGGCAGTTCGAGCAGCTCCATCGCGCCCTGCTCAAATACCAGGTGCTGTTCTTTCGCAACCAGCCCATCACCCCGCGAGCCCAGCGGGCGCTGGCGAACCGCTTCGGGGATCTGCACATCCACCCCGTCTACCCCCACACGGAGGAGGCCGAGGAGATCATCGTGCTCGATACCCACGACGACAATCCGCCGGACAACGACAACTGGCACACCGACGTGACCTTTATCGAGACTCCCCCGGCACTGGCCATTCTGGCCGCCAAGCAGTTGCCCCCCACCGGGGGGGACACCCTCTGGGCCAGCGGCATCGCGGCGCTGGCGGCCCTCTCCCCGCCCCTGCAAACCCTGCTGGCAGGGCTGGAAGCCGAGCATGACTTCACCAAGTCCTTCCCGGCCCATCGCCATGATGACAGCGAGGAGGCGCGCCAGCGCTGGCAGGCGGCCGTGGCCCGTCACCCGCCCCTGCGCCACCCGGTGATCCGCACCCATCCGGTGAGCGGCCGTCAGGCCCTGTTCGTCAACGAGGGGTTCACCACCCGGCTGCCCGGGCTGCCCCCCAAAGAGAGCGACGCCCTGCTCGGCTTTCTGTTCGAGCACATCACCCGCCCTGAGTTCCAGGTGCGCTGGCGCTGGCAGGAGAACGACATCGCCATCTGGGACAACAGGGTGACCCAGCACTATGCCAATGCCGACTACCTGCCGGCCCGCCGGGTGATGCACAGGGCCACCATTCTCGGGGACAAGCCCTTCTGGCGCCCGGGCTGAACGTCCCCCATGGAGAGCGACCATGAAATAACCCCCAGCAAAAAGCCCGCCGGCTGGCGCAATGCTGATCAGTTAAGGATCCATTGACCGATCCTTCTGCTGTAGGACAATCCGGAACCAATCACTGGTTCCGGATTTTTTATGTCTATTG